>JASHVM010000232.1:0-18786 GCA_030044595.1 Streptosporangiaceae bacterium | reverse complement strand
GTCGGTCCCGGCCAGCGGCACGTCGGTCCCGGCCATCTCGGTTGGCACGCCGCCCGGCCAGGTTCAGGTGCAAGGCCCGGCCGGGTCCACGGTGACGGTGGTGGTTCCGTCGGCCGGAATCGTGTCCGGACCCGCACCGCTCACGCAGGTGCTCATCGGCGCGATCATCGGCCTGGCCTGCGGCGCGCTGACCGGGGTCATCGCGGTGCTGGCGATCAGGCGGCCCGCCCGTGGCCAGTTGCCCGCCGCCTAGCGATACCGGTAAAAAGGTCAGACCAGCAGTCGGCCTCCGACCCATAGCGCCGCGACCGCGATGACGAACCAGAGCGTGGCCCACACAAACGTCGGGACACGCGTAAGCCCGCTCAGCGTTTTCGCGTCAGGAGCGTTGCTGCCGCCGCCCGTGAAAACGAACCTGACCCCGCAGAAGAGCAGGAACCAGCTGATGGCGTAGGCGGCCACGTCGTGGAACTCGGCGCTCCCGTAATGCAGGGTCAGGAACACGAGCGCGCCGCTCACGGCCACGGAAATGACGCCGAAGAAATTGCGGATGAAGACCAGCATGACCGCGAAGAAGATAATCGCCAGCCAGAGCACCGCATCGATATAGCCCAGCGCGATGAGGCCCGCTGCGCCCAGGCCGAAAAGGCTCGGGCCGACAGAGCCGGCAAAGGCGGTAACGACCCGGCCCGGGCCGCGGTCCGGGCCCGCGGTGGTCGTCGTCCCGCTGGCATTGCTGTTCAGCCGCACGCCGGACACCTTGCGGCCCGTGCTCCAGCCGGCCACGGCGTGCGCGCCCTCGTGCACGATCACGCCGAAGTGCCGGGCCACTCGCCAGATCCCGTCTATCAAGAACCCGAGGAGCACGACCAGCCCCACCGGGACGGCCACCGAATGCGGCAAAGGCTGGGACCCGGACTGGTTCTGGGCCAATTCCAGCGACAGCGCCAGCACCCCTGCCCTCCCCGAACTTCCTCACCGCCGATAGCGGCCACCGGCCGATTACTCGCCAGCGAAACACCAAAAGCGGCACCAGGCAAGCACCGGCCGGGCAGAAACGCGCGAGTTACCGGACGCCGTCCCAGACGACGCGCCGCTCAGCCCGGGGGTCATGGGCCAGCCTGCTGTTGACGTCGAAGATCATGGTGGCGCGGGTGTCCAGGTCGTAGGCAGCCCAGCCGGGCCGGCCCGATCGGGCGAAGTCGATCCAGGACCGGTGCATGGCCGTGGCTAGCTCGGCCGGCGGCGACGAGCCGTACATCGCCTCGTACCCCGGCGCGTCAAGGGTGTCGAACACGAAGCTGATCTCGAGGGCATGACACGCGCCGAGTCGGCCGCCGAGCATCGGCGAATTCCAGCTGAACTCGTACATGTACGAGTCGCCGTGGTGCGCCTCGGCGAGCCGAATGGCCGGGATCCTGAAGAACCAGTCGGTAATCACGTCGATCAGGACGTCCCCGGCGCTCGCCCCGGCCGTCCGATACCTGGCCAGCCCGGACGCGGTGAGCCCGAGCGCGCCCGTGACCAGCTGCAAGCTGGCCTCGTCCACCGTGTCCGCCACTCCCGTCGGCACCAGGAACAGCCGGTCCTCGTCCCGGTTGGTGCCGACCAGGAGATCGACGTGACGGCCGTTCCCGGCCGCGATACCGTCGATGGGCCTGGCGGGCAGGACCTGTCCGTCCACTACCGGTTCGAAGGCCATCATGTCGGCGGCGATCGCGCCCCACCGGACCGGATCGGGGTTGATGGCGATGTCCGCGGAAAGCTGCCTCTGGGCGTCGACGAGGCGGTCCGCCGGCAGTGCCGCGAAACCCTCCCGCGTCGGCGCCACGCCGAGGCGCTGCGCCAGCTCGGCGGTCACCGCGCGAGCCGTATCGGCGGACAGGACGTGATGCCCGGCCCCGCTCTGCGGGATCGCCCTGCGGAACAAGCCCTCCGCCTTGGGCATCGACATCAGCGTCGCGACGCTCATCCCCCCGGCCGACTCGCCGAAGATCGTGACGTTGCCCGGATCACCGCCGAACGCGCCGATGTTCTCCTGCACCCACTGCAAAGCCGCTATCTGGTCGAGCAGACCCCGGTTGGCAGGGGCGTCGTCCAGGAACAGGAAGCCTTCGCAGCCCAGGCGGTAGTTGATCGTCACGCACACCACGCCGTCGCGCGCGAACCGGTGCCCGGCGTACTGGGGGACGGCCCCGGACCCGTTCACGAAAGCGCCCCCGTGTATCCACACCATGACGGGCAGCCCGGCATGACCGGGATCCGGGGTCCAGACGTTCAGGTTCAGGCAGTCGTCGCCGGCGATCACCGGCTCAGGCAGGAGCCGATCGTACGGTGCCGGGTAGGGCGGCTTGGGGACCGTCGGCCCGTACGCCACGACGTCCCGGACACCATCCCACGCCTCGGCCCGCGCCGGAGGGCGCATCCGGTTCGGGCCGAACGGCGGGGCGGCATAGGAAATCCCCTTGAACGATGCCACCCCATCGGACACCAGGCCGCGTACTTTCCCGTCAACCGTCTTGACCACGGGTTCCATCGGCTCCTCCACACGATCGCGTTGGTGCATCTTTACATCAGCTGCCCCGCAGCCGGAAGCCCCGCTCCGCGCCGTCGGCGTCCGCCTTCCCCCGGGCCGGTCTGCCGAATCCGCGCGTTCCCGGTGCTCACAACAAAGACAGTCCCGCGGTCGCGGCGTCAACCCGGTCGCCGTCCGCAGGGCCGACCGCGCAACACGTCGGTGTCCCGGGCGCGACCTGAGTGCGGCCCGCGTCGCGGATGAGCTCGACCGGCAGTCCGGCCGCCTCCGCCTGCCGCACCACGTCCTGCAGCTCCGTCGCGGTCGACACCTTGAGGACCACCTTGGGCTGCCCGTCCCGGAGCCAGGCAGCAAGGTCAGCTCCGCTGAGGCCGGCGAGCACGGCGGCGACCGCCGCGTGGGCGACCTGGGCGGCGATCTTGCCGCGGCCCATGCCGAGGTCGGTCCTGACGACCACCGCCAGCTTCGCCGCCATGAGGACACCCTAGACGCCGGCCGCGCGGCGAGCCGGGCGTGATCTGATAGGAGGATGACAAGGAGGACGAGCCATGACTGACCCGTACGATCCGCCCCGGCCGCGCGACAACGCCCTGCAGCAGGAACTCGAGTCCCTGCGCGAGCAGGAGCGTGCCGGGCACCAGACGCCCGAGGAGCAGCGCCGCGCCGAGGAGCTGGAACGCAGGCTCCGCGTCGATGAGCACGGCGCCGAGGTGCGCGAGCGCCGCGAGCAGGACCGCGAGGCCGACCGGCACGACGAGGAACACAGGTGGCATCGCCACTGATCCGGGGAATGCGATCTTCGCCCGGCCCCGGCTGAGCGCACCCGTCGCGGGCTCTTCAGCCGGGTTGTTCGTGATCGTGCCCGTGGCGGCGCGGATGGTCTTCGGTGGCGGGTCCGCCCTCACGGGGCGGGTCGGCCGCCATTCAACAGCCGGGCTGGCCGTGGTTGCCGCAGCAAGCCTGGCGGTTGCGCAGCTTTACGTAGGTGTTCGACGCGGCCATCCGCAACTTGGTCGCGAACGGGGCGTCGTAGCTGCTCCAGTTGGAAAAAATGGCCCTTAGGCTCGGCTTCGGCCGAGGTCCCTGACCGGTCTCTGGCATAACCCGAACACTACGGCAGCCAGGACACGTGGGGTGCGAGGAGCGCGTAGCCGACGAATGCCACGGCGTTGATCAGGGTGTGCGCGATGATCATCGGGTTGGCCCGCCGCCAGCGCAGGAACAGCACGCCGAAGATGACGCCCATGATCACGTTGCCGATGAAGGCGCCGAATCCCTGGTACAGGTGGTAGGAGCCGCGGAACACCGCGGCGATCGCGACGGCGGCGGCCGGGGGCACGCCGAGGAGCCGCAGCCTGCTCAGCAGGTAGCCGATGACCAGGACCTCCTCCAGGAGGCCGTCTTGCAGCGCGCTGAGCAGCAGGACCGGGATCCGCCACCAGACGTCGGGCAGGCCCGCGGGGGCGATGTACAAGGCGATGCCGGCTTTGTAGGCCAGGTAGTACAGGCCGAGGCCGCCGCCGCCGATGAGCGCGGCGAGCCCGGCGCCGCGCAGCAGGTCGCGCCCGGGCTGGGTGGCGTCCACCCCGATGGACGACGGCCGCTCGCCGTTCCTGGCCAGTAGGTAGAACACGAGCAGCACCGGCGCGAGGCCGGTGGCGATGCTGACCAGTTGCAGGAACAGGTCGAGGGTGGGGCGGCCGGGTGCCTGGGAGAAGTTGAGCACCACGTGCTGCGCGCTCAGCGCCTGCCGCTCGGTCAGCGATCCGATCAGCGAGACCACGGCGTGCACCGCGGTGGCGCCGAGCGACACCGAGAAGACCGCGATGATCTCCCAGATCAGCAGCCACCGCGCAGACTCGGGCAGCGGCGGCGGATCAGCCCAGTCGGCTGCCGGGGAAACGGCCGGGTCAGGTGAGGTACTCACTGAAATCGCCGCCTTACCCGCCGCCCGGCGGGGTGATCTCGGCCCCGGAGATCGGTCGCCCGAGAGCCCGGAGGATGGCCAGATTATCCGTGGTAATGCCGTCGACTCCCAGCCGCACCAGCTGGTTGAACGTTCCGCTGTCGTTCACGGTCCACGCCAGGATCACCAGCTTGTGCGCGTGCACCCAGGTGACCAGGTTCGCATCCACCAAGCCGTGGAAGACCGACACGCCGCCGATGGCTTTCTGCAGTGCTGAGTCGGACTTCAGCTGGCGGACAGCATCGGGTCCGGCCACGCTGAACAACATGGTGACACCGGGCAGCCGGCGGTGCAGGTAGAGCAGCGCGCTCGAGTCGCGGCTGGAGATCATCACCCGCCGGCCCCTGGCCCGCGGGGCCAGGAAGGCAACCAGGTCATCGAGGAACCCGCGGTCGGTTTGCTTCAGGTCGAGCTTGACGATGCCGGCGGCAGCCGCGCCGTCCCAGGCCTGTACGAGCGTCGGCCCCCGGAACAGCTGCCGGGCCAGCCAGCCCCACGGCTGGTTGCGGCCCGCGACGAGATGGCCGCGCGCGGAGATCACGTCGATCTCGATGACGTCGGCCCCGTAGTGCAGCGCGGTCGACAGCGTTCCCAGGTTGTTGCCCGCGTTGTGCGCGACCCCGAGAACGCGCGGGTAGTCCCGGGCCAGCGCAGGCTCCAGCTGGATTTTGTCGTAGAACTGGGGCGGCGGCGCCGAGCCGGTGTAGAGCTGCAGATACGGCCAGGCCACGACGGCCGCGGCCACCAGCGCGATCACCACCCCCCCGGCGATCACCCAGCGGAGACGACCCCTTCGCGCTCGGGCCATGCCTCTCCAAGCCTCGCTTGCTCCAGCTCTGCTGACCAATGCCGGCCCATCGCGGCGATCTTCTCGGTATCCGACGTCACCTGACAGGCCGCCGGGCACCGCGCCGCAACGTCGTTGGTCACCCTCACCACATGGCCCGCTGCCCGGTTGCCGTCCAGCAGCACACTCCCAACCCTAAAACGGGAGCCGCAGGGCCGTCATCAACCCGCCGGGTGAAGCATCGCGTCCCCGGCTGCTGTCACCCGCGCGCTGGAACGGCTCGGCCGCCGTCCGGCCCGTTCGCGTCAGCCGGGCGCTGAGCCGCTCGGCCCTCGCGGTCCCGGGCAAGTCGGCGGTGTAGCTTGAAGCCAAGCCCGATTCGAGGAGGCGGCCATGGAGCTGACCGCGGGGAAGGTTGCCGTCGTCACCGGGGCCGGCAGCGGTATCGGCTTGGCGCTGGCCGAGCGCTTTGCCCGCGCCGGGCTCGATGTGGTCCTGGCCGACGTCGAGCAGCCCGCGCTGGAGGCGGCCACGCAACGGGTCGCGGGCCTCGGCGTCAAGGCGCTCGCCGTGCCGACCGACGTCAGCGACGAATCGGCGGTGAACGCCCTGGCGGCTGCCGCGGTCGACCGCTTCGGAGCGGTCCACGTGGTGTGCAACAACGCGGGCGTGACCAGCGATGCCGATCCGTGGTTCGGCCCGGTCTCCGCCTGGAAGTGGGTGCTCGGAGTCAACCTGTGGGGAGTCATCCACGGGATACGGGCCTTCTTGCCGCTGCTCGCCGCGCAGCGCGAGAGCCACATCGTCAACACGGCCAGCGCCGCTGGGCTGATCCCGGCGACTAGTCCCTCCTACGACGCGACCAAGCACGCCGTGGTCGCCATCTCCGAGGACCTCTACCGGGCCATGAAGGTCGCCGGGCTTCCCGTCGGGGTCAGCGTGCTGTGTCCCGGCTGGGTTCGCACCGGCATCTACCAGGCCAAACGCAACTGGCCCGAGAGCCTGGGGGAGGTTCCCCCGACCGCGATGACCGCCGGGATCATTACTCCGTACGTGCAGCGCGCGATCGACGAAGGGATGGCGCCTGCCGCCGTGGCCGACCTCGTCGCGGACGCCATCGCCGGTGACCGGTTCTGGGTGTTCACCGACCCGTATTTCACGCACAGAGCGCTCGACCGGTGGCAGGCCATCGCCGAAGGCCACAATCCCGACACCGAGCTCGACGTGCCCGGGTTCCCGCCCGCCGCGCAGCTCGCCGCGGAGATCCGGCGGCTGCTGGCGGGCCTGCAGGGTTGATCTTCGGCCCGGCCGCCGTCACGGCGGCGGAATGGCCGTTGCGGCCGTGACCGCCGCGTTCCTGGCCAGCACGAACTGCTTGGCCTGGCCGGCGTCACGCGGCACGCCGCCGGCGTGGGACATTTCAATGATGAAGCTCGTGGCGGCCTGAACGCCGTTGAGGAACAGCTCTTGCTGCTGTTCCTGGCTCAAATCGAATTGGGTCGCCGTCAGGCCGGCGTTGTCGACGAAGATCGTGCGCGCGGCGGTGGTCGCTTGCACGTTGTAGCGGTCCCACTCATTCATCATGGTGTCCAGCGCGCGGATGCCCACGCTGAGCGCCGTGCCTGACGCCTGGGTGGGGCCGAAGCCCGTTTGCAGCGAGGACAGCTTGATCCCGATGGTCGGCCAGCGCGCTGGCTGGCCGTCAACGCGGTCGAACGCGTCGATGGGGAAGTTCCTCAGCATCCCGCCGTCGGTCCAGGTGACGGTGCCGGCGTCGTAGTGCTGCCGGATCATGCTGCCGTCCGGCATGGCCACGTTGACGCTGGCCTCCTTGGTCTGGATCGTGACCGGCTCGAAGAAGAACGGGATCGACATGGACGCGCGGACCGCGCCGACCACCTCCTGATCATCAGCCACCAGCCCGTAGTAGGCGTAGTCCCACGGCAACTGCACCAGCTCCCCGCGAGTGATGTCCGATACGTGAACGACCAGCCGGTACCGCCGGTCCGGGGGCAGGCTCATGCCCGGATCATCTGCCTGATCGATCTTCAGGTCCGCGAAGGTCTGCACGCCCAGTTCATCGAGAATCGGCTGCAGCCACTGCGCCAGGTACGTGCCCGGATAAAGGCCCATCCGGCGCGTGAGGATCGCCGCGTCGGCGGCCTTCTGGACTACTCCCCCCTGGTGGTCGAAGAACTCATGGATCTTGCCCTCGGGCATGAACTGCATGAAATTCAGCTGATCGAGGTAGCTGCGCAAGGCAGTCATCGGCTTGCCGGCCTTGGAGATGGAAGCAACCAGGGACGCGGTGATGGCGCCGGCGCTCGTACCCGCGACCCGGTCAATGGAGTACCCGGCCTCGTCCAGGACGAGCACCGCGCCGACCAGCCCGATGCCCTTGACGCCGCCACCTTCAAGCGCCAGGTCGGCGCGCAGTTGCTTGCGCTGGTCCGGATCAGCCGGATCGACATACCCGTCAACCTCGCGCAGATGCTCGGCCGCGGACTCGAATTCTTGCTGGAACGGCTCTGTACGCGCGTATCCCCGGTCGCTGTCCGGATCTATCGATACGTTGGGGGAGCTCGGCGTGGGGGTATTCATCAGTATCTCCCGGGCTAGTGCGACGGTTGAGGCCCTTGCGGCCTGGGGCCATCTTCCCGCGTTTGCGCGGAAACGTCCCGGGCACCCCGGCCTTTGCCGGAACGTCCTCCCGCCAGGATCGTGGACAGTTACCTGGCCTATTCCGCGGGGTAAGTGTCCACGGTAATCACGCGCCCTTCACCCCTGGGACCAGTGTTACCGGGGTCAAGCGGCCGGCCCGCTCCCGGGCTCTCGGACGAGCTCGTAGGTCAGGAAGGCGAGACTGTCACCCACGGTGCGGGCGTGCACGAGGCGCAGGGGCTTCTTGCCGCTGGTCTCGGCGAAGAGGCGCTCGCCAGCACCGAGTACGACCGGGAAGATCATCAGCCGCAGCTCGTCGGCCAGGTCGTCCTCGATCAGCGCGCGGGCGAGCTGGATGCTGGCGTAGACCACGATGTCCCCGTCCAGCTCCCGCTTCAGCTTCGAGACCTCGCGCACCACGTCGCCCTTCAGGACCGTCGAGTTGTTCCATCTGGGCTCTTCGAGGGTCGAGGACACGACGTACTTGGGCAGGCTATTCAATCTGTCCGCCCATTCGCCGGTCCGGGACGGAAACCGCGCGGCGAACCACTCGTCGCTGCGACGCCCTAGCAGCAGGGCCTGGGTGCCCAGCGCCTCGTCGAGCTCGACCCGTCCCCACGCTGCGCGGTCTCCGTCCCCGATCTGGGCGAACCAGCCGCCGAGCGTGAAACCCTCCTCACCGGTCGGGTCCTGAACGACTCCATCGAGCGAGACGTTCTCGAAGATGACGATCTTCCCCATCTCGGTCCTTCCGTTTGCTGGTGTTGTCGGCTCCCGCTGATGTAGACACCGGGACGCCGGGAAACGGACGCCGGATGCGAAGCCGCCCCGCATCCAGACGGGACGCGGTCGCGCGCGCTGGGCGGCGATAACCCGTCAGCGCGCCTAGCTGCCGTGCTGCCGGGTCCGCTGGTTGCGCAGGGAGATCTGGTCGGATTCGGCGATGGTGTCGGCCCCGACTGCTCTGAGCCCTTGGCCAAGGCGCTCCCGAGCCTGCCGCAGCAGATTGAGCGAGTCGGTCGACGAACTCCGCGGGGCGGTACGCTCCGGGTCGGCGCCGTGCTCCTCGACCAGGTGCGCCTGCAGGGCCGCAGCGACTTCATCGGCCGCCTTGAGCGCATGGTAGATGGCCCGGTCCCGGGCAGCGTCGTCAATCATGCAGCCAACGTTAGTATCCAGCGCGGTTCGCCGGGCCGCGGGCCGCGTCAGGAGCCGACCATCGATGCGACCAGGGTCCCGCGCCCGACGGGAACGGCGTATTGCCTGCCGAGCATGCCGAACTCGAGCATGGCGTCGGCGACGCGCTGGATGCCCGTCTCGTCCACCGGGCCGACCGGATAACCGGACCGCACCATGGCCGCGGTCACCCGGAGCGGCAGCTGGTCGTACTTCGCCAGCGCGACCTGGACCGCGGCAGGGTCGCTGTTGGCCGTCGCCTGGCCCTCCTCGATCGCCCGCACGAACGCGGCCGCCGTCTGCGGGTACTTCTCCGCCCAGGCCCGGGTGGCCACGTACCCGTCGACCGGCAGGTCCAACATGGCGCCCTGATCCAGGTCAGCCAGCACCTTCTCGCCGTACTGTTCCCCCGCCACGGTGATGTAGGGCTCGGCCAGGAACGCGGCATCCCAGTCGCCGTCCTGCAGTTGCCCGGGCATCGCCGGGAAGCCCTTCTGGTCGGTGACGAAGTCCACCCGCCGGGGCGAGATTCCGTGCTCGGACAGCAGCGCGCTGATCAGCAGCATGCCGATGCTGTTAACCCCGTTGACCCCGATCTTCCGGCCCGCCAGCTGGCCGATGGTCATGATCGGCGAGTCCGCGGTGGTGACCAGCACGCGGGTGCCGGGCTGCAAGGTGGACGCCTCGGCCAGGATGCGGAACCTGGCCCCGGCCGCCTGCGCCGACACGTACGCGACGTAGCTCCCGGCGCTGATGTCGATCTGGCCCTTGAGCTGGTCGGCGAGGATCGCCTGGCTGCTGGGTACCTTCTTGATCGTCACGCGCAGGCCCTGCTGGGCGAAGAACCCCTGGTTCTGCGCGATGTACAGGCCGGCCAGGTCGACCGCCGGTATGGCCGCGACCGTGATGTCCGGCTCTTCGGGCCTGGCCGGTGCCGAGATCGCCGCGGCGTTGCTGCCCGCCGCGGCGCACCCGGCGGCCAGGACCATGATCGCTGCCGCGACGAACGGCACCGGACGAACGCTGCGGGTGTTCAACTGTGCCTCCCCGAGCCTGGATCGCAGCCGCACACGGGAACCTGGGCGGTCCCCGCACATAACCGCCCGGGTGGCTGACTGGCCGACACGTTAGCCATTCGGCCTGGCGACGGACCGCCTACCGGGGAGTACCTTCTTTTTCCGTAATATCTGCCCGCAGGCCGCCCACCTGGCCGTCCGGCGGCGCCGCAGTTCGGTGTTCATCCAGAGCGCAATCACAACCGCCGCGCCAGCCCCAGAGCCGTGTACACAATGGCCACGAGGAGGCCTGAAAGATGAGCGAAAGCCAAGACCGCCGGGAGGCAACGGCGGGACGGGGGCGGCTCGCGCAGGTGATTGCCACTCGCGGCGGCCTGGCGCCGCCCGAAGCCCCGTTCGTGATCGAGCATCGCGAGGCGCTGTACTACATGCTGTGCGAGGCCGCCGAACTCGAGCACGGCATCATGTGCCAGTACTTGTACGCCGCGTTCTCGCTCAAGCAATCCGAGGACGAGGGCCTGACCGCCGGAGAAGTAGCAGCGGTGCAACGCTGGCGCCAGCAGATCTCCCACGTGGCCACGCAGGAGATGCTGCACCTGTCCCTGGTGCAGAACCTGCTGTCCGCCATCGGCGGCGCCCCGCACGTGTCCCGGCCGAACTTCCCGCACCCCGCTACCCAGTACCCGGCCGGCGTGCACCTGGCGCTGCTGCCGTTCGGCGAGGCCGCGCTCCGGCACTTCATGTTCCTCGAGCGCCCGGAGGGCATGGACCTGGACGACGCCGAGGGGATGGCTGCCTTCGGCCGCGCGCAGCCGGCCATGCAGCCCGGCGAAATCGTCCCGCGCAGCCAGGACTTCAAGACGGTCGGGCACCTGTACCGGTCCATCGAGGCCGGGATCGCGCACCTGGCGGACAAGTTCGGGGAGCGCTGGCTGTTCGTGGGCCCGCCGCGCGCCCAGGCTACCCAGCAGTATTTCGGCTGGCCCGAGCTGATCGCGGTGACCGATACCGCGTCAGCGCAACGAGCCATCGACGAGATCCTCGACCAGGGCGAGGGCCCGCGCGGGGATTGGAGGGAGGCCCACTTCGGTCAGTTCGTGCAGATCCTGGACGAGTATCTCCAGCTCCGCGAGGCCGACCCGGCCTTCGACCCGACCCGGCCGGTGGTCACCGTCAACGTCAGGCCGAGCGAGCGCGACACCGGCGTCCCGCTCGTCACCGACCCACTGACCGGGCAGGTCATGGACCTGTTCAACGTCACCTACGAGGTCCTGCTGCTGATGCTGCAGCGCTTCCTGGCCCACACCGAGGAGAACGACGCCCAGCTCAAGGCGCTGGCCGACGCTAGCGTCAACCTCATGTTCCAGGTCATCAAGCCGCTCGGCGACCTGGTCACGCAGCTGCCGGCCGGCCCGGACTACCCGGGCCGCACGGCGGGCCCCAGCTTCGAGCTGTTCTACGAGTCCGACACCGTGCTGCCGCACCAGGAAGCCGCCTGGATCCTGCTCACCGAGCGCATCCGCCAGGCCGCCGAGTTCTGCGCGCCGGGAGTCCCGTGCGCGCCGGCCTTGGCCGACCAGCTGGCGGCGATCCGGTCCAGCCTGGACGACATCGCCCGGGCGCTCGAGGCCCACATGCCGGCCAGGGACGTCCGCCCCGTCCCCGGAACCCCGGCTCCGGCTGATCTCCTACCGTCCCTGCTGGCCCGCGCCGCGGATTTTTACCGAACGGGCGGTGGTTTCACCGGCCACGCCGACGAATTCCTGTCCCACCTGGGCGACGCCGTCCGCTCGGCCTACCAGGCCGTGCAGGCCAACCAGGGCGACGCCCGCACGGTGGCACGCCTGGTCGACAGCGTGCTGCGCCCGCTGAGCGAGGCGCTGCGTGACGTGTCATCCGCCCACGGCATCCCGCCGGCCCCCCCTGTCCAGGGACCCTCCCCGGTCTCCTCCGACGCCGCGCCCGCCGAGGCCGCGGCCTCCCTGTGGGACGCCGCCCTGCAGGTCACCAGGCTGCGCGCGGGCGCCGGCCGCGACGGGCCGCCCGGGCTGCTCGAGGCCGCTGCGGCGCTGCAGGACCTGGCCTGCGGCCAGGTGCCGACGGCGGAGCGGGACCGGCGGATCGCCGCCCTGGAAGACCTGCAGGGCGCCTTGCCGCCGTTGATCAGGATCGCGAAGAACGGCCCCTACCTGGTCACGAACGTCTCGGCGCTGCGTACGCCGCTCGGCGAACGCCGTAGCGTGCCGCCCCAGCTTGCCTTGTGCCGGTGCGGCGGCTCGTCGATGAAGCCGTTCTGCGACGGGACGCACGCGAGCAACGGCTTCACCGACGGCAAGGACCCGAACCGGGTGCCGGACCAGCGGGACACCTACCCCGGGCAGCAACTGACGATCTTCGACAACCGCGGCATCTGCCAGCACTCCGGCCTGTGCACCGACCGGCTGTCGACCGCGTTCCGCACGGACAAGGAGCCCTTCGTCGCGCCCAGCGGCGCCCGCATGGACGAGCTCGTCCGGGCGGTCCGCGACTGCCCGTCCGGGGCGTTGAGCCTGGCCTTCGACGGCAAGGAAGCCCGGGACCTGGTCGACTGGCACGGCCAGCGCGAACGCGCGATCCAGGTCACCCAGGACGGTCCCTACCGGGTGACCGGCGGGATCCCGCTCGTCAACGCCCGGGGCGTCCGGGAATCGCGCGCCGCGGGGTCGTCCCGCGAGCACTACGCGCTGTGCCGCTGCGGTCACTCGCAGAACAAGCCGTTCTGCAGCGGCATGCACTGGTACGTGGAGTTCCGCGACCCGGTTCGCGCGCCCGGCGCCGAACCGAGCCTGTTCGAGTGGGCCGGCGGCCTGCCCGCGCTCACCCGGATGACCCGCCTGCTGTACGAGAAGCACGTACCCGGCGACGACCTGCTCGCGCCGCTATTCGCCACGATGCCGCCGGAGCACCCGGGGCGCGAGGCCGCCATTATCGCCGAGGCCTTCGGCGGGCCCGCGGCCAGCCAGGAAGACCGCGCCGCCGCGGCCATGCGCCAGGGTCTCAGCGAGGAGCAGCGAGCGCGCTGGGTCACGCTGGCCGGTCACGCCGCCGAGGAGGCCCGGCTGCCCGCCGATCCCGGGTTCCGCGCGGCCCTCGCGTCTTACCTGGAGTGGAGTTCGCGAGCCGGCGGCGCGGACGCGGCGGCCCCGCCCCGGTGGGACTGGGGCCCGGACGGCCCGCCCGCCGAAGCGCCCGAGCAGGCCAGCGCCGCCGACCAGCCGGAGATCGCCCTGCCCGGGCCCGGCGAGAGCGTGAGCTTCGAGGCGCACATCAAACCGCTGTTCCGCGAGCACGACCGGAAATCCATGGCGTTCGCCTTCGACCTGTGGTCCCGGGACGACGTCCGGGATCACGCCGCCGGGATCCTCGACCGGCTCCGCGACGGCACGATGCCCTGCGACGGCGCCTGGCCGGCCGAGAAGATCGAGGTGTTCCAGCGCTGGACCGGATCCGGCTTCCCGCCCTGACCGGAAGGTGCCGATCCCGCGGGCGCCGGCTCCTTATCCCGCTGGCCAGCGGCGCAGCAGCGCGGCCACTGGCTCGCCAGCCAGCGGACCGGTACGGTCGGGCATTTGCGCGACGATCGCGTCCTGATGCAGGGCCGCCCACACCAGGCCGTCCTCCGTCGGCACCCGGACGCCTGGGCCCGAGTCGTCGGTCCGGAGCTCGGTCGGACGGTTTCCGATCCGGTAACCGGATTCCGCGGCGGCGTCCTGCGCCGCGTCGGCCGCGATCAGCAGGACGGCGACCTGCTGCTCGGTCAGCTGCTCCGCGACGGCCTTGAGGCCGCGGACCGCGCCGGGATCCGGTTCCTCCGCGCGCGAGGCAACCAGGTCCCCGACCGCGGCGAGGGCCGCGGCGGTGATCTCATCGAGGGCGGCGCCGATCGCCGCGCCGAGGTGGTCGTCGAGGCCATCCGGGCCGCGGGCGCCGGCGATCGTGGTGATCGGCCCGGTCGACTCCGCCAGGTGGCCCGCGATCGCGTCGAGAATGTGCTGATCACCTGCGCCGAGGACGACGTGCGCCGCCACGCTGTCGGCGGCCTGGGACACCCGCGCGGCAATGAACTCTGCGTTCCGCTCGCCGCCGCTTTCCGGCTCCCTGTCGGTCAGGTGCCGCGGGCCATGGTGCTGCGCTGGCGGCCGGCCCGGATGCGGATCAGGCTGCGCGCCCGGACGGAGGCCGACGCTGAACCGCCTGTCGGGTCGCTGATCGCCGGCGTGGGTGACGATATCGGTGCCGTCACGGTCGGCCAGCACGACCACGTAGGGCGGGCGCCGCGCCGTGGCCGCCGCCACCTCCTGCAGGCGCGGCAGCGGGCCGACGCGCACCGAGCTGACGGCAGCGCCGGGCGCCAGCCACCTCGCCAGCAAGACCTCACCGTGCGCCGCGACCACGACCCGGGTACCGCCCGCGAAGGCATTCCCCGCGCCGCTGCCCAGCGCCTGAGCGGTGGCTTGATCGGCGCCGAGCTGGCCGGCCTCGCGGGCGGCATCAGCCCAGGCCACGTCCCACGCGTACGGTCGCTCAGCCGGCGAATCCGGCACGGCCACCGTGGCCGTCACCACCAGGTCCGATGCGCCCGGGCCCGGGCGGAAGGCGTGCAGCCCGGGACCGAGCTGCAGTCGGCCGAGCCTGAGGAGCGGATGCGTAATCATCGGTCTATCCGGCATCCTTTCATCACAGCCGGCCAGCGGTGGGCGCGGCAAGGTGCGTACGAGCGCAGGCGGCCGGAGCCGTCTGCCGAGCCAGCCCGGTCCAGGGTACAGGTCTGCCGGCAGGTGGTTCACGGCCGCGGCGGCGGCGCGACGCCGGCCAGGACCGTGGTCACGACCCTGCGCACGTCTCCGGCCTCCGGCGGGGTGCCTTCTCGCCCGGCGAACAGCAAGTGCCCGGCGCCGATCAGCGTGGGCGCGAGCGTGCCGGCGTCGGCGTCCGCCGCGATACGGCCCAGCTCCCGTTCGGCGGCGAGGTAGGAGGCGATCATGGCGGTGGCCTCGGTCGCGAGCGGGACGCCCGTCGGCCTGGTCTGTCGCAGCCGGGCGCGCAGGTCATCCCGGAAGATGAGCAGGCCGACGATGTTCAGCGCGACCGACTGGAACAAGGCCATCAGCGCGTCGGTCAGGTTGTCGGCGACGGTGCCGGTGCCGGCGGATTCGCGCAGGGCGGCGGCCTGCTGGCCGACCCGGCTAATGCGGTCTTCGACGAGCTCGGCGAGGAAGGCGTCGAAGTCGGCGAAGTGCCGGTGCAGGACGCCCTTGGCGACCCCCGCCTCGGTGGTGACCGCGCGGCCGGTCAGCGCCTTCGGCCCGTCCCGGAGCAGGATGCGCTCGGCAGCGTCGAACAACTGGCCGCGCGCGTCGCGGATGGCCACCCCGGTAGGCACAGCCCGTCCTCCCTTCGCTGCGCGCGAAACCTGTCGATAAGTGGGCATGCGCCCACTTAAAGTGGGCGCATGCCCACTCTACCGCCTGAGCCACCACCCGCTCCCGCTCCCGCTTCCGGATCGCGTGAGCCTCATCAGTACCGGCAGGTAGCGGAGTCGTTCGGTTCGGACGCCGAACGCTACGACCGGACCCGGCCCCGCTACCCCGACGCCCTGGTCAAGCGGGTCGTCGCCGCCAGCCCGGGACCCGACATCCTCGATGTCGGCTGCGGGACCGGCATCGCCGCCCGTCAATTCCAGGCCGCCGGCGGCCGGGTGCTGGGGATCGATCCCGACGCACGAATGGCCGACGTCGCGCGGCAGCTGGGGGTCGAGGTTGAGCTGGCCAAGATCGAGGACTGGGACCCGGCTGGCCGGGCCTTCGACGCGGTCATCGCCGGGCAGGCCTGGCACTGGGTGGACCCGGTGGCTGGCGCGGCCAAGGCGGCGCAGGCGCTGCGACCGGGCGGGCGGCTGACGGTGTTCTGGAACGCGTTCCAGCTCCCGCCCGACCTGGCTGACAGCGTGTCGGCCGCCTACCGCCGGGCGCTGCCCGACTCACCGGCCTTTCAGCGCGGGATGCCCGGCCCGGATGCGTACCTGGTGATGTGCGCCAAGGCGGCCGACGGGATGCGGCATACGGGCGCGTTCGGCGACCCGGAGCAGTGGCGATTCGACTGGGACCGGCCCTACACCCGCGAGGAGTGGCTGAATCAGGTGCCGACCTTCGGCGGCCACAGCCAGTTCCCGCCGGCCAAGCAGGAGGAATTGCTGGCCGGCATCGGCGTCGCCGTCGACGCGGTGGGAGGCCGCTTCACGATGCACTACGCCACGCTGGCGGTCAGCGCGGTACGAGCCGGCGCCGTCTGACCGGCGACGACGCCTGCGTTAGGGTGCAAGTACCCACCCACGTCAACGCCTGGACCGGGACAAGCAGCTCGCGTGGTCAGGCGGTTCGCCGGAATGTCGCCGCGGCCGCCGGCGATCCTTCGCTGACGGAGCGGACCTTGGGCGCTGAGAGCAGGAGAACATGACAGTCGGCGCAGTCACGGCGGACGGTCGCGCCCGCGTCCTGGCGGACGGGCATCAGATGCCCATGCTGGGCCTCGGCGTCTGGCAGGTGCCCAACGGGACGGACTGCGTGAACGCCGTCCGCTGGGCGCTCGACCTCGGATACCGCCACATTGACACGGCCCAGGCCTACGGTAACGAGGAAAGCGTCGGACGAGCGCTGCGCGACAGCGGCGTACCGCGCGACGCCGTGTTCATCACCACCAAGTTCTATCCCGGGCGCAACGATCCCGTCGCCGAAGCCCGGCAGAGCCTCCGGCGGCTCGGCGTCGACCAGGTGGACCTGTATCTGGTCCACTGGCCGCAACGCGGCCCCCTCTGGGCCTGGCCAGGAATGGAGCGGGCGAGCGAGCTCGGCCTGGCCCGCTCGATCGGCGTCTCCAACTTCAGCGCCGCGGAACTGGACCAGGTGATGGCGGCCGGGGCGATCCCGCCGGCCGTCAACCAGCTGGAACTCAATCCCCGGCACTACCGGCGCGCGTTGCTCGAAGCGTGTCAGCGGCGGGGTGTGGCCGCCGAGGCCTACAGCCCCCTGGGCACCGGCCGCGACCTGTCCAACCGGACCGTGAACCAGGTCGCGCAGCGCGTGGGGAGGACGCCTGCGCAGGTGCTGTTGCGCTGGTGCCTGCAGCACGAACTGCCGGTCATTCCGAAGTCGGTTCACCGCGAGCGGATCGCGCAGAACGCCCGGATCTTCGACTTCGCCCTGTCCGGTGAGGACATGGCCCAACTCGACGTGCTCGACCAGACCGGCGGCACCGCCCTCGCGCTCGAAGATAACTGGTGGTAAGCACAAGCCATCCGTCAGCCGCCAGGTAGCGAGCCTTTTTTCCGCAGCAGGCAGGGCGCCGTTTCGTGCCGGGAACGCGACGGCAGAATGGACTGCGTGCCTGACAAAAGCAGCCGGGACACGATCGTGATCATTGGCGGCGGCCTCGCCGGGGGCAACGCCGCCGCCACCTTGCGGGACGAGGGTTTCCGCGGACGGGTCGTGGTCGTCAGCCACGAACCTGGCGTCCCGTTCGGCCGTCCTCCGCTGTCCAAGACGTACCTGCGCTCGGAGGAGGATCTCGGCGGGTGGTACGTCAGGCCGGCCGGCTGGTACGCCGAACACGATGTGGATCTGCTCAGCGGGAACCGGGTGACCGCCGTCGATACCGCCGCGCACACGGTCGCGCTGAGCTCGGGCCGAGAACTCAAATATCAGAAACTCTTGATCGCCACCGGCGGACAGAACCGCCGCCTCGGGATCACCGGGGCCGAACTACCCGGGATCTTCTACCTGCGCACCGTGGCCGAATGCGACGCGATCAAGCACCAGGCGGTGGCGGATCGCCACGCGGTGGTCGTGGGCATGGGGTTCATCGGCTGTGAGGTAGCGGCTTCGCTGACCCAGCTCGGGGTTCGGGTGACCGCGATCTTCCCGGGGAAGGCCCCGCTCGAAAGCGTCCTGGGCGAACAGGTCGGCGCGCTGATGGGCGACATCCACCGCGCGAAAGGGGTCGAGCTGCTGGCCGGAGATCAGGTGGTCGCGTTCGAGGGGACCGAACGGCTGGAGGCGGCCGTGACCGCCGCCGGCCAGCGCGTCGCATGCGATTTCGTCGTCGCCGGCATCGGGATAGCTCCCGACCTCGCGGTGGCCTCCGGGTCGCCGATCGCTCAGGCGAACGGCATTTTGACCGATGAGCTCTGCCGGACCAGCGTGGCCGATGTCTACGCGGCCGGCGACGTGGCGAACCACCTCCACCCGCTTTTCGGGCGGGTCCGGGTCGAGCACTACAACAACGCCGAGAAGCAGGGCCAGGCGGCAGCCAGGTCGATGCTCGGGTCGACCGCCCCGTACGACTACATCCACAGCTTCTGGTCCGATCAGTACGAGCACAAAATCGAATACGTCGGCCATGTCACACACTGGGACGACTTCGTCGTGCGCGGCAGCCTGGCCGAGGGCAAGCTGGTCGGCTTCTACCTGGTGGGCGGGGTGGTCAGCGCGGCCGTCGGCCTGGACCGCGGCGGTGACCCCGAACTGGACCGCGACTCCGAGATGGCGGCCAGCGCCCGCCTGGTAGCCTCCCGCGCCCGGCCGGACCCCGGGGCGCTCACCGACGAGCA
>JASHVM010000231.1:0-7580 GCA_030044595.1 Streptosporangiaceae bacterium | reverse complement strand
TACCTCGCCGGGAAGGGCGCTACCTTGGCCGAGCTGCTGGCCAGGTTCCCCCGCCGGGTCGTCGCGGCCAGCCCCGAGCTCACCGCCGTGCAGGCGGCCGGCGACCTGGTCCGCGGATGGCTGGAGGATGCCGGACGGCATCTGACCATGGCCGCCGCCGCGCTGGCGGCGGTGCCCGCGGACCGCCGCGGGCGCGTGCAGGTCATGCTGGCGGTGCTGCGGCTGTTCCTGGCGCGGCGCCTCGTCGATATCCCGGTCGTGGTCGAGCAGGCCCAGCGGCTGCTCGCCCTGACGGAGGGCGCCGATGCCGCGCGTCTCGGGCTGGGTGAAGACCTGCGCGCCGCGGCGCTCATCAGCCTTGGTATCGGCGAGACGTGGGCGCTTCGGTTCGAGGACGCGGAACGGCATCTGGAGCAGGGCGTGGCCCTGGCGCGCCGGATCGGGCGGCCGTATCTGGAGCTCCACGGTCTGGTCCACGGGGCGCACGCGATGCTGTTGTTCCGGCCCGATCCGGCGCAGGCCGAGTGGAGCAGGCAGGCGATCGAGCTGGCCGAACGGCACGGCTGGGGCGAAGAGCCGCTGGCCGGGATGGCCCACGCCCAGCTCGGCATCGTGCTGCTGTACCAGGGCCGGCTGGATGAAGCAGAGCCGTGGCTCGAGCGCGCCGAGCGCACCCTGCGCACCGAGGTGGAGCCTGCCGCCGGGATGAGCCTGCGCCATGCTCGCGCGCTCCTCGAGCTGGCCCGGGGCCGCCCGCAGGAGGCGCTGGCGGCGTTCAGGGGCGCCGAGGAACTGGCCGCGACGCTGGCCGGGCCGCACGCCTGCGTGACGTCGATGCGATCGCGCATGCTGCAGACGCTGGTGCGGCTGGGCCAGGCCGGGCGCGCCGAGCAGGCTCTGGCCGAGTGCGGCGAGAACGAGCGGGCCAGCGCGGAAATGCGCACCGCACAGGCGGCGCTGCAGCTGGCCACCGACGACCCGCAGGCGGCGGCGGACGCGCTTGCACCCGTCCTGGACGGCTCGATCTCCGGGGTCCGCCAGCTGCCGATGGTGACAGCGCTGCTGCTGGAGGCGCAAGCCCGCGAAGCGCTGGGCGACGAGGCCACCGCCCGACGGGTCCTGGAGCGGGCGCTGGATATCACCCAATGCAACGGCATGCTCCTGCCGTTCCTCCTGGATACCGCGCCAGGGGTGCTCCAGCGCCATCGCCGCGGCGGCACCGCGCACGCCGCCCTGATCTCCAAGATCCTGGACCTGCCCGGGGGGTACGGGGTGGCCGGCAGCCCTTCCCGAGGGGAATCCGGGGGGATCGTCCCGCCGGGGGGGCCAGACCAGCTCACCGACAGTGAGACCCGCGTCCTGCGCTACCTGCCGACCCACCTCACGGCGCCGGAGATCGCCAGGGAGCTATTCCTGTCGGTGAACACGGTCAGCACCCACACGCGCCACCTGTACGCCAAGCTCGGCGTGCACGGCCGCCACGAGGCTGTGGACCGCGCCCGCGCCCTGGGCCTGCTCGCGCCGCCGGTGGGACGGGCTGCGCGTGATTCCGGCACATCTGGGCTCGCAGGTTGACCCGTGTGACGAATATGTTCGTGATTCGAGGGCACACGCAATTCCTCGGAACACAAGACGGGGGGAGCTCACGATGATCTCCGTTACGCAGCTTTCCGGCGTCGACGGCGCAATCGCGGGCAGTCCCGGGAGCTCATCGCCGATCCGCGGGCGAGACGAGCAGTTGCAGATGATTGGCGGTTTCCTTGAGCGGGTGCGGGCCGGGGCGGGCGGCGTCGCGATCGTCGAGGGTGCCGCGGGTCTGGGCAAGACGAGACTGCTCGCGGCAGCACGGGCGGCCGCCGGTACGCTCTCGTTCCGAACCGGCCTCGGTACCGCGGAGCCAGGACACAGCTCCGTCGAACTGGCCGTGCTCATGGAGGCGCTGTTCGGTGGCGCCGAGTCACTGGTCGAGCGGGCCGCGCTCGGATCGCACGACCGCTCCCGCGAGGAGCCGTTCTGGCTCCTCCAGGATGTACAGACCCTGCTGGAACGCGCGGCGCTTCGGCAGCCGCTGCTGGTGTGCCTCGACGACGTGCAGTGGGCGGACGCGGGATGTGGCTTCGCCTTGCGCATGCTGACGCAGTGGCTGGCGTCGCTGCCGGTCGCGTGGCTGATCGCGGTCCGGCCGAACCAGGGAGCAGCGCAGATCCGCCGAGCGCTGGCCGAGCTGACCACCGCCGGAGCCCTGACGATTCGCCTGACGCCGCTGAATGCTTCGGCGGTCGCGGAGGTGGCGGCGGACGTACTGGGGGCACCGGCCGGAGGTGACCTGCTGCGGACCTTGGCCGACGTGCGCGGCAACCCGTTCCTCATCGTCGACCTTCTGGCCGGCCTGCGCGAGGAAAAGCTGGTCTGCGTGGTAGACGGCCGGATGAGACTGGTGGAAAGCCGCGTGCCGCACCGGCTCGAGGACAGCATGCGACGACGCCTGTCGCGCGTCACTCCTACGGGCGAGCGAGTCGTGACCGTGGCCGCCTCTCTGGCCCGCCAGTTCACGCTCAACCAGATCGCGGCGATGGCCCGCAGGCCAGTAACTGACCTCGTTGACGCTGTCCGGGAAGTCATCGACGCCGGGATCCTCATCGAACAAGGCGGCCGACTCGCCTTCCAGCACGACCTGGCTCGGGAGGCGGTCCGCAGCGCGGTACCCGAGACTGTCCGCCGGGCACTCGACCGTGAGGCGGCTGGCGTTCTCCTGGCGGGCGGCGCCCTGCCCGTCGAGGTCGCGGCGCAGTTGGCCGCGAGCGCGGAGCCCGGCGACGTCACGGCTGTCCGTGCTCTCGCGGAGGCCGCCGAGTCGCTCGGCATGACCGACCCCGGCGCCTCGGCCGACATCGCGAGCGTGGCTTTGTCGTTGGGCCCGTCGCGGCACCCGCTGCGGGGCCCGCTGGTGGCCCGCAGAACGGTGTCCCTGTTCGCCGCGGGCCGGAGCAAGGAAGCGCGGGCCTTCGCCGACAACGCCCTCCGTCAGAGCCTGCCCGCCGAACAGGAAGCCGAGGTACGCCTGAGCCTGGCGGCGATGTTCGCTATCTCGGCTGACGACCGCGCTGACAACGCCCGGCAGGGCCTGTCCCTCGCCGGCCTGAAAGCCGACACGCGGGCACGGCTGTGGGCGTCACTGTTTCATAACCTGCTGGTCGCCGGTCGCCTCGACGAGGGTCTGGCGATCGAATCCGAGGTGCGCACGAACGTGCTCGCCAGCGCCGACCTCGCGGCGCAGTACTTTTTCCAGATCGGCCGCTCGGCAATGGAGTACCAGCTCGGCCGTTTCGAGCCGTCACTTCGGCTGCTCGATGGCGTGGATCCCGAGCTGCTGGCCGGTTTCGACGATCCGCGGGAACGCCTGACGCGCAGCTATCGCTCGTGGCTGCTGTCCGCCCTCGACCGGGTCGATGAGGCGATGGCGGTCGCCGAAGACGGGCTGGCCTCCGCCCAGCGCGACCGGCAGAACTGGGCCGTGCACGTCTTCGAAACGTGGAAGGGACGGCACCTGCTCCACATGGGCCGACTCGACGAGGCGAATGCGCTGCTGGAAGGCCGATTCCGCCTGGCGGACGCGCATCTGATCGTTGGGGTCCTGGACACGGCGGCGGTCGTGGCGCTCGGCCGCGCCAAGCTCCACCTCGGGGATGAACGCGGGGCCCATGAGGTCGCTGAGATCGCCAAGGTCATGCTCACGACGACCGCTCCCGTCGTCCGCAGACTCGCCGCGTGGTACCTCGCCGTTCATGCCATGGCCACCGGCGATCCGAGCCAGGCCCATCGCTGGCTGTGCGCGCTCGGCGAGACAGAGCGGCTGTCGGTGTTCCCGCTGTTCCCGACGGAGGTGGCCGACGATCCGCTGCTGGTCCGGATGGCCCTCGCCGTCGGCGACGACGAACTCGCGAAGGCCGCCGCCGAGCTCGCCGCGCACAGACACGAGCTCAATCCCGGCGTGCCGTCCGTGGCCGGGACCGCCGCACACACCCGGGGCCTGCTCCACGGGTCCAGGGGCGACCTGGAACAGGCGGCGGCAATTCTCCTCACCTGTCCGCGGCCGCTGGCGCTGGCGGCCGTGTTGGAGGATCTGGGTTGTGCCAGGCTGGCCGATGGTGACCGCAGCGGCGCGGTCGACGCCTTCGATCGCGTCCTGCGGATCTGCGTCGACGCCGGAGCCGCACGGGACGCGGCCAGAGCCCGGAAGCGGCTACGCGAACTCGGGGTCCGGCGCCGGATCCAGTCGCTGGACCGCCCGAAACTCGGATGGGAGTCGCTCACGGCCACCGAGCTTAAAGTCGCGCGTCTGGCTGCCGCGGGCTGCGCCAACCGGGCGATCGCCGACAGGTTGTTCGTTTCGCCCCATACCGTGAACACCCACCTGCGTCACGTCTTCGAAAAGCTGGACATCAGGTCCCGCGTAGATCTCACCCGCATCGTCGAACGCCGCTCATAGCGCTCAGGGATCGGCCTTGCCGCCAACTCACCCGCGGCTTCCCCCGCCCTCGGCGGCCAGTTGGGCGATCTGGGCCCGCGCGGCCTGGACAAGTTCTTCATTTGTGTGGGCGTGACCGCTCAGTCCCCACCCGCCGTCTGGAGCTTCGGTCAGCAGGACCCAGGTGCGGCCGGCCAGGTCCTGGTCCCCGCTCGCCGCGGCTACGAGCCCGGTGAACTGCGCGACCACCGCGAGCTGCTTATCCCGATTCAGCGCGCCCGCATTCGTCAGGACCTGGACCCGGACGTACGTGCTGTCGCCGTCGACGTTGCTGAGGCTTTCGTCATCGAGCTCGTGAATGAACGCGGCGGTGTTCTGCCGGAACAGGGGGATGTCCGGCACGCCCTCGATCGCCATCAACGTGGTGGCGAGGTCGACGGCGAGCTTGTGCCGGTCCGGGAAGGTCCCGGAACGAGCGTACACATCGATCATCGGCACGGCAGTTACTCCTTTTGTCGCCGGTTCAGATGGAGTTCGCGGCTGTCCGGACGACGTCGAGGACGAAGTGGGGATGGGACAGCATGGCGACGTGGCTGCTGTCCACGTCGTAGGTGTGCGCGCCCATGCGCTTGGCGGCGAATCGCTCAAGTTCGGGCTGGACGGTCCGGTCGTCGTTGGCCACGATGTACCAGCTCGGCTTCGAGCGCCAGGCGGTACCGTCGACCTTCTCGTTGAACAAGCCCGCGTCCGGTGCGACGTGGGTCGCCCAGACCAGCTTCTGCTCCTGTTCGGACAGGTCGCCCGCGAACGCCCGGGTGCCCTCGGGCAGCATCCAGACGCGCCCGTCCGCAACCTCCACGTAGTTGAAGACGTCCGTCACGGGGAACTGGTCCTGCTGGCTTTGGGAGGTTTCGGTCTCGTCCGGAGCGAGCGCGGCGATGTAGACCAGCCCGGCGACGCGGTCATCGGTGCCCGCGGCGGTGATCAAGGTGCCGCCGTAGGAGTGGCCGACGAGCAGGACCGGCCCGCTGACCCGGCCGACGGTGCGGACCACCGTCGCGACGTCACCTTCGAGTGAGTCGAGACCGTGCTGCGAGGCCAGCACCTGGTATCCCTCGGCCTGGAGCGGGGGGATCACCTTGCTGAAGCACGAGCCGTCGGCCCAGATCCCGTGCGCGAACACGATGCTCGGTTTGGCTGGCATGTCTGCTCCTTCGAGGAGATGCGATGACGATGAAGTCACGCTAGGGCGGCTTTTGGCTCCGGGCATCGCACGAACATGCGATTCCTATTTGCCGCGCCAGGTGATCGCCGCCGGTGCTACCTCCCCAATACGCCCGGATCAGGACTCGGGCTCGCCTACGCCGAGATGCTCGGCCAGCCACGGGCCGGTCGCGCTGCCCGGGGCGCGCGCGACGTCCTCGGGCGTCCCCGCCGCGAGGATGTGCCCGCCGTCCGGGCCGCCGCCCGGGCCCATGTCGATGAGGTGGTCGGCAGCGGCGAGCAGGTCCAGGTCGTGGTCGATGACGATGATCGTGGCCCCGGCCTCCAGCAGCCGGTCGAACACGCCGACCAGGGTGGCCACGTCGAGCGGGTGCAAGCCGGTGGACGGCTCGTCGAAGACGTACAGCGCGCCGTGCTGGCTGCTGCGCAGCCGGGAGGCGATCCGCAGCCGCTGTGACTCGCCGCCGGACAGCGAGGGCGTGGGCTCGCCCAGCCGCAGGTAACCCAGTCCGACCTCGCTGACGGGCCGCAGCGCCGCGGCGACCGGAGTCCGGTCGGCGAACCGTTCCAGGGCGTCGTCCACGCTCAGCCCGAGCACGTCGGCGACGGTCAGGCCGTCCACCCGGACGGCCAGGGTAGCGTCGTTGAAGCGGGCGCCGTGGCAGGTCGGGCAGCCGACGGCGATGTCGGGCAGGTACTGGACGTCGAGGTCGATGTGACCGAGCCCGGTGCAGGTCGGGCACTGCCCCTCGCGGGTGTTGAACGAGAAGTGCCCGGGCTTCCAGCGCCTGCGCCGGGCGTACGCGGACTCGGCGAACACGCGGCGGATCTGGTCGAACGCCCCGGAATAGGTCGCGGGCGTGGACCGCGCGTTCTGGCCGATCGGCGACGCGTCGACCTGGACCACCTGCCGGATGCCGGCCAGGTCCAGCCGGCCGACGTGCGCGGGCAGCGGCGACCCGCTCAGCAGCGCCCGGGCGGCCGGGATAAGGCTGTCCAGGACGAGGGCGGTCTTCCCGGCCCCGGACGGCCCGGCCAGCGCGGTCAGCCGGCCCAGCGGGAAGGCGGCGGTGAGGTCGTGCAGGTTGTACAGGTCCGTGATCTCGACCGTGATCTGCCGGTCGGGACCGGGCCGGGCCGGACGGTCCCGGGTCACGGCCGCGGCCCCGGCCAGGAACCGGCCCATGATCGAGTCCGGGTCGTCCTCCAGCTGGCCGGGTGTGCCCTGGGCGATCACCGTGCCGCCCTTGGTCCCGGCCGCGGGGCCGAGCTCGACGACCCAGTCGGCGCCGCGGATGATCTCCCGCTCGTGCTCCACCACGACCACGGAGTTACCGTTCCCGGCCAGCGCCGTGAGCGTCTTGCGCAGCCCGGCGACGTTGCTCGGGTGCAGCCCGACCGACGGTTCGTCCAGCACGTACAGCATGCCCGTGGTGCTGGCCCGCACCGTCGAGGTGAGCTCGATCCGCTGCCGTTCCCCGGTCGACAGCGAGCCGCCGGCCCGGTCGAGGGTCAGGTACGCCAGTCCCACGTCGAGCAGCGGCGCGAGCTTGCCGTTCAGCTCGGCCAGCAGACCGGTGGTCAGCCGGCTGAGCTCGGCGGGCAGCCCCGCGGGCAGGCCGGCCGTGAAGCCGCGCAGCTCGCCCAGGCTGAGCGCGCTGATCTCGGCGATGTCGCGCCCGCCGAGCTGCGAAGTCAGCGCCTCGGGCCGCAACCGCGTGCCGTGGCACACCGAGCACACCCGGGTGATGAGAAAGCGCTGGACCAGGCGGCGGGTGCGTTCGTTGTCGCTGCGCAGGGACCGTTCCACCGCGGCGACCGCGTTGTCGTAGTTCACCGACAGCTGGACGGTCCGCTCGTTGCGGCCCGAGTGCAGCGTCACCTGCCG
>JASHVM010000230.1:0-3770 GCA_030044595.1 Streptosporangiaceae bacterium | reverse complement strand
GGATCCCGGCCGGATGCACCGACGTCCGTTCGGAATAAAAGATCTCTTTCTACCGAACGGGCAGGGTTTCACCGGCCGCCCGCGGATCGCCCGCCAAAAGGGATCGCGGCATCAGCCTTTGTCCTGGTCGGGCGGGACTTCGAGCGCCACCACATCGGTGTCGGGGCGTGCGGCGGAACGACGGCCGCTCGCCTTTTGCCAGTAGGTCTCCTTGCCGAGCAACGACTCACCGAACCGGTCGAACTCGGCGATCACCTTCTGGGTAGCCTCGGTAATGGCCGCACTGGTCCGCTCGCCCAGCTCCTCCAGCTGCCTGGATACCTCGAGCCGGACGTGAGCCGCCACCTCGTCCTGGGCCAGGGCGCGGATCTCCTGCTTGGCCTCGCGCACCGCGGTGCGCAGATCCTTCGTGGCGGCGTGGGCTTCGCGGATCATCTCGCGGCACTCGCCCACCGCCGCTTCCAGCCGGTCGAGTTCGCTCACGGCAATCCTCCTCACTACAGCTAACGCTAGGCGGCGTCGCCGGCATGCCCCGGGGGCCGTTCGGCCGGCACCTTCAGGAGGAACAGCCACGCGTTGATCACGCCGCCGACCAGGCTCGTGAGGACGGTCGGGATCAGCCAGTACAGGCCTCCGCCGACTTTCAGCAGGAAGCTGAGTCCGGTTATGCCGACGAGCACGGCGGTCACCAGGTTGGGAGAGGCCGCCTCGAGGTAGCGGGCCAGGCGGCTGACGGGATCGCGCCCGGCGCGGCGGTCGAGGACGAACAGCGCGATTCCGCTGACCGCGGATACGGCCAGCAGTTCCGCGCCGAGAGCCGACGCGGGCTGCGGCGCTACGAGCAGGATCGCGGTGATCGCCGAGATCATGAACAGCACCAGGGTCTGGGCGGCGCGCGAGCTGAGGTTGCGGGATCTGGCCAGCACGTCGCTTTTGATGGACACGGCGACGAACAGCAGGCCGGTCAGCGCGCCAGCCAGTCCGGCCACCGTGACGCCGAAGTCGCGCCACATCCCTGGCAGGTAACCCACGTCCGGGTCCTTCCTGATCCCGTGAGCACGAACCGGGTCTCCCCATCGTTGCAGGCGATCTTGCCAGGAGCGTGGCCCTGTGGGCCAGCGGGCGGGTCCTGTGATGAACTTAATCCCGCGAGGCGATCTGCGAAGGACACGACATGGACAGCATCGAACGGTTCGTCGCCGAGCAGCTGGCGGCCTGGGAGGTCCCGGGGTGCGCTATCGCCGCCGTCCAGGACGGGAAGGTCGTCCTGGCGGCCGGGTGGGGTCGGCGCGATCTTGCGGCGGAGCTGCCGGTCACCTCGGACACGTTGTTCGCCATCGGGTCCACCACCAAGGCGTTCACGGCGGCGACGGTGGGCGCCCTGGTCGATGACGGCCTGCTCGAGTGGGAGCGTCCGCTGCGCGATTACCTGCCGGAGCTGCGGCTGCACGACCCCGTGGTCACCGATCGCGTGAACGTCGTCGATTTCCTCGCGCACCGGTCTGGCCTGCCTCGGCACGACCTGTCCTGGATCGGTCACCCGGGCCGGTCCCGCGCCGAGATGATCCGCAGGCTGCGCTTCCTGCCGCTGAGCAGGGACCTGCGGCAGGCGTTCCAGTACTGCAATCTCGGCTACCTGGTGGCGGGGCGCGTGGTGGAGGTGCTCTCGGGCACGACCTGGGAGGACTGCCTGCGAAGCCGGGTGCTGATGCCGCTCGGGATGGGCCGCTCCAACGTGTCGGCCGACGACATGACCGCCGACCCCGACCACGCCACGGCCTACGAACGCCGGCGGGGCGCGGTGGTGCCCGTGCCGGTCCGGCCGGTGACGGCCATGGCGCCGGCCGGCGCGATCAACTCGTGTGCCGCGGACATGGCCCGGTGGCTGCTGGCGCAGCTGGGTGGCGGGCGGGTGGACGGCCAGGCGGTCATGTCGCCCGACACGGTGGCGCGCCAGCACGCTCCGCACATGGTGCTGCCGGAGGACCGGACGTTTCCCGCGTCGACCAGGCACGCTTACGGGCTGGGGTGGCTGGTCGGCCGGTACCGCGACCACCGGCTGGTCGAGCACGCCGGCGGCATCGACGGGTTCCAGACCGAATGCATGCTGCTGCTGGACGACGGCATCGGCGTGGCCGTGCTGACCAACACCTCCTCCAGCCTGATGGCGCCGGTCGTCGGGTACCGGGTCCTCGATGAGCTGCTCGGTCTCGAGCCGCTGGACTGGTTCTCCGACCTCAAGGCCCGGTTCGACACGGTCACGGAGGGGATGGTGGAGGCCCGCGGCGCCCGCCGCGTCGTCCCGGACGCTCCGCTGCCCAGGCCGCTGGACGCCTACGCCGGAGAGTACGAGCATCCGGGCTACGGCGTCCTGGCCATCACCGCCGAGGCGGGCGCGCTGCGGCCGCGCCTGGGCACGATGGACATCAGCCTGGCGCACCGCCACTACGAGACGTTCGACCTGGAGTGGCACGAGCTCAGCGCCCAGTCGCACGTCTTCCCGCTCATGTTCCTTTCGGACCCGGACGGCGACGTCACGGCCCTCACGGTCCCGTTCGAGCCATCGGTGGAACCGCTGCGGTTCGACCGGCGGCCGGATGACCGGGCGCGGGACCCGGAGGTTCTGCGCCGACTGTGCGGTACCTACGCCATGGGCCCGATCGAGGTGGTGGTCGCCCTGCAGGGCGATCGCGTGCTGACCGTGGCCACGCCCGGCGGCCCGCAGCTCGAGCTCGTGGCCGGGCGGGGCCTGCGGTTCGAGGTGAAGGGACAGCCCGGCATCAGCGCCGAGTTCGAACTGGACGAAACCGGCGCGCCCGTCCGGCTGGTGGCCCAGCCGCTGGGGATATTCCACCCCCAGCCGCCAGGCTTATCCGACGCGGATGAGGCGCGGGCCGTTATCCTGGCATGCCGCGGCGTCCTGTCACCGAGGCCGAACGCGCGCGACCGCTGGCCGTAGTCAGTTTCCCGCTGGCCGCTCACCTGCGCTCCGATGCCACGCGATGCAGCGCGGGGCACGGGTGCTGCATACTCGGCGGTGTGGGAGAGCTGTTTGACGTCCCGGCGCTGCGGATCCGGCAGCCAGGCAAGCTGCTGGCCGACCGCGCGAAGTACGAGATCTTCAACGCGGCCAGGCAATTGCTGGCGACCGCCGCCGAGACCGAGGGCCATACCCAGATGGAGCTGCTCAGCAAGTCGATGCGCGATACCCGCGTGTTCGCGGTCACCACGGCCGGCGGCCAGCCGGTCCTGTCGCTGATCAAGCAGACCAGCGAGTGGATGACCGAACTCCGCGATCCGGCAGGCGAGCTGATCGGCCGGATCCACACCGGAGACACCAGGCGCACCTATACCCTGCTCGATCAGGAGAACCAAACCGTAGGCCGGGTGACCGGCGACCTGGCGCTCAAGCACTTCTCGGTCACCGGCGCCAAGGGCGGCCAGTTCGCGCGGGTCCGCAAGACCTGGGCCGGGCTGCCCAAGGAGATGCTCACGCCCTCCGACCACTACAGCGTCGAGTTCACCGGCCCGGTCGTCGAGCCGGCCCGCACCCTGACCGTGATGATGCCCATCGTGCTGGACCTGACCGTGTACGGGCCGATCTGAGATCTCCGCATCGCCGGTCGGCTGGTGCGGAAAGGTACCGGCAGCCGGTATGCTGTCTCGGTCTACGCCGACACGTAGATGCGGCTCAAGGGGCTGTAGCGCAGCTGGTAGCGCACCTCCATGGCATGGAGGGGGTCAGGGGTTCGAATCCCCTCAGCTCCACC
>JASHVM010000229.1:0-2962 GCA_030044595.1 Streptosporangiaceae bacterium | reverse complement strand
CCGAGGCGGTGTGCGGGTCCGGCGGCATCGACGTGCTGGACGTCGCCGGTCTGCTCGGGTCGCTGGTAGACAAGAGCCTGGTCGTGGCCGAGCCCGCCGCGGGAACCCTGCGGTATCGGCTGCTGGAGACGATCCGGCTGTTCGCCGCCGAGCGACTCGTCGAGGTCGGCGACGGCGAGGAGGCCGCCGCGGCCGCCGCGGCGCACTGCGCCCATTTCCTGACCGTGGCCGAGGCGGCGGCTGCTTATCTGACCGGGCCGGAGCAGGGTCGCTGGCTGGCCCGGCTGGACGCCGACCAGGCCAACCTGCGCCGCGCTGCGGACTATGCGGCCGACCGCCCGGACGGCACCGCGCTGGTGCTGCGCTTCGGCACTGCCCTGCGGCGCTACTGGATCACGCGGTCCCGGCACCAGGAAGCCCTCGGGCTGCTCGCGCCGGTGCTGGACCGGCCCGAGGCCCGCGCGGACCCTGCGCTATTCGCAGCAGCGCTGGCCGCTGCCGCCCACGCCGCGTCGATGTGTGATCACGCGGCAGAACGGCAGCTGGGGGAACGGGCAGCGGAGGTCGCCCATCAGCTCGGCGACGACCGGTTGCTCATCGAATCCCGCACCGCATGCTGCCTGGCTTCCTACTTCACCGGCCAACCGGACCGGGCCCTTCCCCTCGGCCAGGAAGCTGTCCAGCGCGCCCGGCAGCTCGGCGATGACATCCTGCTGGGTCGCAGCCTCATGGCGTATCTGCTACCCCTGGGCTCCAGTGACCCGGCTCGCTTCCAGCGGCTCTACCGCGAGGCCATCGGCTGCACCGAACGAGCCGGCGACCGGTACCTGAACTGCACGCTGCATCTCAACGCTGGCTGTCAGGCACTGGACGCGGGCGATATTGCCGCGGCCCGCGCGCATCTAGAGCAGGCGGCACAAGCAGCGCAGGCGATCGGGCACACCAGCCACCACCTACCGGTCAACCTGGGCTGGGTGCAGCGCCAGGAAGGCGACCCGGACGGCGCGCGGGCCCAGTTCGAGGAAGGCCTGCGCCTAGCCCGCCGGAACGGGAACCGGTCAGGCCTGGCCTACGCCAGCAACGGCCTGGCGTGCCTGGCCACCGACCTCGGCGACTGGCACCGCGCCGCGGAGCTGCACGGCGCAGCGCAGGCCTTCCTCGACCGGACGGGAGAACAATGGGAAGAAGGCGAGGCGCGCTACCGCGGAGAGAGCCTCGGCCAGCTGCGCGGGCGCCTCGGCCATGAGCAGTTCGAACGGGCCTATGCCCAGGGCATGGCGCTCAGCCTCGAAGAGGCCATCAACCTCGCCTCCGGAAAGGCCCCGCCACCCTGATCTACTCATGCGACATACATCCTCGTTATGCGCGCCTTCAGCGACAACTCGATCACGACCCATGACAATACAGACGGCACTGTGCGCTGGCGCCTTTGGACGTGGTGCCACGCTTCGTAGTCAGGCCGGGGACAGCCCCGGGGTTCCCCTCAAGGGTTTCCCATGGGGAGAGTGCGGCGCAATGGCGAGGACTCCGCGTGCTTTGCGCGCCATCGGCATAGCTAGTAAGATCTTAGCTACGATCCTGCTAAGGGGGAGTGTGCGAGATTACCAGTGCAGTGTTCCAGGCAAGCGATCTCGCCGGCGTGAAGCGCCGGGAGTTCCTCGGTGCTGCCCGCGAGGGCGGTGCCCTGCTCCGCGACACCGACGGCTTCGCCCTGACTATGGTCCCGCTGGCGCAGCTCGAGGCGGTCACGGAGATTGCTCAGGTCGCCGTGGCCGCGCTGCTGGCCTTGGCCGCGCTCGGCCGTGGCTCCGCCCGTGCTGCCGACTTGGGCCAGCTGGCCTGGCTGGCGGCCTTCGACGAGGACGATCGGGCCGAGTTCTTCGCCGAACTGCGCGACGCGCTGTCGGTTGCGGAAGCGACCCGCGACGCGGGGCCTGTCGAGACGTGCCTGCGGGAGTGGCGCACGACCGCCCGGGCGCTGTCGGATCCGCTGCGGCGGGCCATTCTGACTGTGCCGGGAGACGATGACTATGCCGAGGTCGGCCGACCGGAGGAGTGACCCCGCTCCCGGCGCTTACCGCCCGCACGTTGCCGCCCGCCGGCCTGGCGGCCGCCCGTCGGTCAAGCCCGTTTTCCGGGTCCTGGTGCATCGCCAGTTCCTTGGTATCTGGAATGAGCTTCCCGGCCGGGCAGGGCTGGCGAACGCGCAGCAGTTCTGGGATCACGTGGCGATGACGCCCGGTCAGCCGTCGAAAGTCGGCACCTCCAGCGTGATGAAAGGTAAATACGCGGCGCCGAAGTGGCCCGGATACTCCAGGACCATTCATTACGAGATCACCGGCGCGGGCCGGATCGACTATCAGTTCAACCCGGCGGCGACCGAGGGACGAAGCGGTGACCCCCATGGTGTCGTCAAGATCCTGGCCATTGATCTTGGAAGCCACTGAGCCTGTCCCCACAGCAAGCGGCAACTTCCGTGCTCCCGGCGGGCTGGGCGAACAGCTGGTCTGCGATACGCATGACCGTGGTCGTGGAGGAGACGGTCCGCGGCAGGTCCGTGGCGGGGCTGCCCCCTGCGCAGCTGGTGACTAGACCAGAGCTCGGCCCGGCCGTTCGCCGGATCGCGGCTTCCAGGCTCGGTTACTTTCCGTGATGACGGCAGTGGACACGGCGTGGACCGGTTCGTGGACCGGCGTACCAGGCAATCCCAGCGTCGTGAGTGCCATCACTGCGATTCCCCGTGTCATTTGTGCTCGTAGAGCGCATGGTGCACGGGGCCTGACTTCTCATAATCCGTCGGCCGTGGGTTCGAGTCCCGCCCGCCCCACCTGCTGTTATACGTGAAATCCGGCACTGCTCGTGGAATGGTTCGTGGAACCCATGCCGGCGGTACCGGGCATGGTCGCGGTCACGCCGAGAGCCCCTTCCCGGTCACGCAGAGCAACCGCCGTGCGGGTCTGGC
>JASHVM010000228.1:0-3081 GCA_030044595.1 Streptosporangiaceae bacterium | reverse complement strand
CCCAGACCCGCGGCCAGCAGCTGCTCGCGGATCTTCCTGCGCCCGCGGTGCAACCGCGACATGACCGTGCCGACCGGCGTGCCCATGATCTCGGCGATCTCCCGGTAGGGATAGCCCTCGATGTCCGCCAGGTACACCGCCGTCCGGAACTCCCCGGGCAGGTCGCGCAGCGCCCGCAGCAGGTCGGAGTCGGTGGTGCGGTCCAGCGCCTCCGCCTCGGCCGAGGGCACGGGCGGCGCCAGCCGGTCCGCGGACATCTGCCATTCCTGCAGGTCACCACCGAGGGCCTGCTGCGGCTCCCGGCGCCGCTTGCGGTACACGTTGATGAAGGTGGTGGTCAGGATCCGGTTCAGCCAGGCCCGCAGGTTGGTACCCGGGGTGAACTGGCCGAACGCCGCGTACGCCTTGGCCGACGTCTCCTGGACGAGGTCCTCGGCGTCGGTGGGATTCCTGGTCATCCGGAGCGCTGCCGGGTACAACTGGCCAAGCTGCGGAACGACATCGCGCTCAAATCGGTCGCGGTCTTCGCTAGAGTGTTCGGCTCGGCTCATGGCTTGCTCCGGTAGTAGTCATCTCACTGTATATAGACGCATTAGAGGCCCCGAAACGTACCCCCTGTTACGGAAATCACGTCACTGGCAGCCGGGATTATTGAGCCCGACGGTGACTATGCTGCCCCGGACGCTCAGGAGCACACTGAAGAGTAGCTTAGAACTGACTGAAAGCACGGATGCGGTTCCGCAGACGCTGAAAGAGGCCGGCGCGCTCAGATCCAGCCGTGGCCGACCCGGTACCACATGTGGCTCAGCCATTCCGGGTAGGGGATGACCTTGCCGGCCATGATCGCGTAGAAGTACCAGAACATGAGCAGGACGCAGAGCACGTAGGCGCCGACGATCCCGGCGCCTACCGAGCGGCGCCGTATGCTCGCGGTGGCCGGCCCGAGGATCAGCCCCAGGCACAGCGTGATCGACAAGATCAGGAACGGCTCGAACTCCAGCGCGTAGTAGTAGAACTTGGTCCGGGTCACCAGCGGGAACCAGGGTGCCCAGCCCGCGATCACGCCGAGCAGCACCGCGCCGGCCCGCCAGTCCCGGTGCAGCAGCCACCAGCCCAGGCAGAACACCAGGGCGAGTATCGAGCCCCACCAGATGGCCGGGGTCCCGATGGCGAGGACCTCCTGGGACCATTCCGCGCCGGTGTAACCCTTCGGGCAGTAGTACTGCGACGCGGCCACCGGGTGGGTGTAGCACTCGTAGAAGAGCGCGACCGGCCTGGTAATCAGCAGCCAGTCCCAGGGCTGCGACTGGTACGGGTGCGGCGTGTTCAGGCCCAGGCCGAAGCCGAGCGCCTGCACGTGGTACTCGAACAGCGAGTACAGCGGCGAGATGACCGGGATGTTCACGCCGTGCTGCTGCGCGTAGTCCCGGTCGTAGCCGGTGTTGGTGAACAGCCAGTTGCTCCACGTGAGGACGTAGACGACCAGCGGGATCACCAGGAACGTGAGCGGCCGCCAGACCGCGTCACGGAACGCGCCGCGGACGAACCTCGGCAGGCCAGCCGACCGGCGCGCGCCGATGTCCCACGTGATCCCGAGCACCGCGAACGCGATGAGATACCAGGCCGCGATCTGCTTGGTCCCGATGGCCAGGCCGAGGAGGATCCCGGCGGCCACCTGCCACCGGCGGATGCCGAGCCGCGGCCCGGCGTCATCGCCTTCGCCGCGCGCGATGGCCCCGGCCAGCCTGGCCCGGGACTCGTCCCGGTCGATGACCATGCAACCGAACGCGGCCAGCACGAAGAACATCAGGAAGATGTCGAGGATGCCGGTCCTGGACAGCACGAATTGCAGCCCGTCCAGCGCCATCAGCAGCCCGGCGACGCAGCCGAGCAGGGTGGACCTGGTCATGCGGCGGGCGATGCGGCACATCAACAAGATGGCCAGCGTCCCGAACACCGCGCTCATGAACCGCCAGCCGAGCGAGTTCAGCCCGAACAGCCACTCGCCGACCGCGATGATCAGCTTGCCGACCTCGGGCTGCACCACGTACTCGCCGCATCCGGTGCCGGTGCAGGGCACCCAGAGACCGCTGGTGTGTCCCTGCAGGATCAGCGTGTTGGCGTTGCTGACGTAGTTCCACTCGACCCCGTGCTGCAGGATGCTCCAGGCGTCCTTGGCGTAGTAGGTCTCGTCGAAGATGATCGCGCGCGGCACCTGCAGGCGGTAGAAGCGCAGGTAACCCCCGAACGCGGTGACCAGCAGCGGGCCGAGCCACCCCCACGGCCGGTCATCGGGCATCGGCGAGGCCAGCCGGGCGCGCAGCGCCGCCAGCCGGCTGGGCTCACCGGCATCAGGCGTGGGGGCGTAGTCGGCCTCGATAGGCGTCATCGGGCACATGCTACTGGCGGTCGGCGCGTCCGGCCACTCAGACGACATGGTGAAGAATGCTCCACATGGCGGGACGCGATACCGGGGACCCGGGCGTGCTGACCGTCGCCGCGGCGCCCATCGGCCGCGCGGACGACGCATCGCCCCGGCTGGCGGCCGAGCTGGCCCGGGCCGCGGTTATCGCGGCCGAGGACACCCGCCGCGTGCGCTGGCTCGCGGCGAGCCTGAACGTCGAGCTGAAGGCTCGGGTGGTCTCGTACTACGACGCGGTCGAGGCGCGGCGGACCGCCGCCTTGCTGGGCGATCTGCAGGCAGGCCAGGATGTCCTGCTCGTCACCGACGCGGGCACCCCGGGGATCAGCGATCCCGGCTACCGGCTGGTCGCCGCGGCCGCGGACGCGGGCATCCGGGTGACGGCGCTGCCGGGGCCGTCCGCGGTGACCGCCGCGCTGGCCGTCTCGGGGCTGCCCACGGACCGGTTCTGCTTCGAGGGGTTTCCGCCCCGGCGCCAGGGCGAGAGGAACCGGCGTTTCGCCGCGCTGGCCGGCGACCGCCGCACCCAGGTCTACTTCGAGTCGGGCCGCAGGCTGGCGGGCACGCTGGCCGAGCTCGCCGCCTCGCACGGCGCGGACCGGCGGGCCGTGGTGTGCCGTGAGCTCACCAAGACCCACGAGGAGATCCTGCGCGGCACG
>JASHVM010000227.1:0-3555 GCA_030044595.1 Streptosporangiaceae bacterium | reverse complement strand
AGCTGCCCTAACTGCCCAGCATGATCATGCGGGGCCGGGGTCCTGCTCAGCGTGACCGGCCTCATGACGATCGGCTGCTCGGGGGAACACAGCCCGCCGCGCCGTTGGGTGAACCCGCGCGGCGACCGTTGCGGGGGTGGCCGCGCCGACGGACACGGGCGCCGAGGAATCCCGGACGAGGGCGCACCTCACGGAACCGGACAGGACTCGGGGATCGTCACATCGAGGCCAGAGGTCGCGGTCCGGCCGGCTTGGGCCGGGATCCCGAGTACGCGTAATGCATATGTAGCCTGATACCGGATATCAGTACACAAACCCATCCATCCTCGAGCCGCCCCCAAGTAACCAAGAGCACACGGTCACCCTGACGAGCAGCGTGGACAGGTAACTCCGATGCGTCTGGCGCACGTTCGAGCAGCAGCAGTCAGCTTGCTGAGCGGAGGTTTGCTAACCCTGGGCGTGCTGAATACCGCCCAGGCGGCCCCGTTGACGCGCGCAGCTACCGCGGCGGCAACGGCGGCTACGGCACCAGCAGCTACGGACAGCGTGTGCCAGGCGTTGCCGTCCTCTGCCACCTCCTCACCCACGCCGACGCCGACGCCCACACCAACGCCCACGCCGACACCAACGCCTACGCCGACACCAACGCCCACCCCATCGCCTGACACCCCCCCGTCGACCAGCACCTCTTCGTCGGCCACTGCCCCGTCCCCGACTAACTCTTCGTCGGCCAGCCCGAGCGCCGACCCCACCACGTCGAGCGCCGACTCCACGTCAACTTCGGCCTCGCCGTCAGGCTCGGCTTCGTCGCCGGCTGCGGCCTCAGCATCCGGCTCGGCTTCGTCGTCGCGGTCCGCCTCTGCGTCGCCGTCTCAGGCCCCGGCTTCCGCGACCGCCAGCAAAGCCACGGCCACCCTCGACGCCACCATCACCGCGAGCCCGAGCCCTACCGCCGACAGCTCCTCGCAGACCGAACTATGCGTGGGCGTCCAGCGCTCGCAGTCGAGCATCGAGCGCGGGCAGTCAGCCGCCTTCGTGGTCGAGGTCTCGACGGTGGGCGGATCGGTCTCGAACGTGTCCGTCACGCTCACCGCGCAGCCGTCCAGCCAGAAGCCTGAGTTCACCAGCGGCTGCCCCAAGGGCGACGGGACCGCCTCGTGCGCCCTCAGCTCGGTCACGGTCAAAGAGCCCGCCTCTCTGAAGGCCCAGATTGCCGTCGCATCGAACGCGAGCTCGGTCAGTTCGGTGAAGCTGACCGCCACGGCCAGCATCGTCACCACGGCGACATGGACGCCGCCCGCGGCGGCAGAGACCGTGGCCGTCACCTCGACGCCGACGGCGACGCCCACCGCCACAGCCTCGCCGACCGCCTCATCAGCAAAAAGCCCGTTGCGAGCCGTGAACCTGCCCCCAGTGCCGGTCGAACCCGTCCCCGATCTTTACGGCGAGTCGAGTGAGCTTATCGGCTCGGGCAACGCCTCGGGCCTCTTCCCCACGATCACTCAGTCCGCCACGCCGCGGGCCAGCGCCGAGAACCATCCGAGGGCGGGGAAGCCGAAGCCGAGCCCTGACCCGGTCGCTAATTCCGAGGCTCTTCCGATTGGAACGCAGACGCACACCGCCCAAGCGGCGGGCCTGATCGCGCTGGGACTCGCCATCATCTTGACGGTGACGGGGCTGTCCCGGCGCAGGCGGTCTCGTTCGAGCGGGCAGGACAGCTGACGCCTGATCCCTGGGCGGCTGGCCCCGCTACTTCTTGGCCACCAGCTCAACGGCCGGGCGCACCGTGCGCATCGCGCTGGCCAGCGACGTCGCGTTCATCGTCGGCGAGACGATTTCCCCGAAGCTGTCGTTGTCGAACCAGACGCACAAGGACTTGGGGTCCGAGGTCCCGGCCCCCTCCTCCACGCACGCCGCCTTGCCGCCGAGGGAACCCGCGTTGACCACGGTGGCGCCGGGGAACTTCTGGGTGAAGCTGGCGATCGAGGCCGCGGGCGCGGCGTCGGCCAGGTGGCCTTCGATGAGCATGATGATCTGCTCGGTGTTCCCGGCGGCGGAATCACCGGATTCGTAGACCGCCGACACCACGCCAGTCGCCTTGCCGCCGCTCATCTTGATGACCTCGGAGCGCAACTCGGCCACGTTGGTCTGGCGTTCCAGGTCCACGGTGCGCACGTAGCTCCCGATGCTGGGCGGAATCGCCATGGTGTGCGTGGGACCGCTCTGCGTCGGGAACTCGTACTTGATGATCGCGAAGATCGCCCCGGCGGCCACCACGATGACGCCGCCGAGGGCCAGCCATAGACGATGATCCCTGCTGCGCCCCCGCCGCCGGCCAGCCCGCCGGTTGCGGGCACCCGGGTCGTGCGCCTCGTCCAGACCGGCGTCATCGGGCGGGAACAGGCCCGGGTAACCACCGTCTTCGTCGTCTTCCCGCCAGAACTCATCGAAGGAGTCCAGCTCCTCGGGCGCGGGCCGGGAGGGCCAGGACGCGGTGATCTCCGGCCCGTCCAGGCCGTGACCAGGCCGCACCGGCGGGGCCAGAAGCTGGCCGGAACCCGGATCAGCCAGCATCGACCCGCCGCCCGCCGGGTCATCAAGCCGCGGGGCGGCAGGCGGGGTCAGCACTCCGACCTGCCCCGTCGGGGCACCGAGGTAGCCGGCGCCCTGCGGCGTCAGGTCCCGGCGGAACGCGGGACCCGGCCGCCGAGCATCTCCCGGTCCGGATACGGCGGCAGGCCACGAGCCGGAGTCCGAGCTCATCCTGGGGCCGGGTCCGCCCAGGTCGTCCCGGGCCTGTGCGTAGCCGTAAGGCTGCTCGTGAGCGGGCGGCTGCGAGTACCCGGGCGGGCGGCCGGACCCGTAACCCGGCTGCTGGCCGTAGCCGGAAACCCGCGGGTCAGGCCGACGCTGAGGATCCGCCGGGCGCTGGTCCGGGCCGAACTGATCGGCCGGACGCTGCGGGTAGGCGGGCCCGCTACGGCGCAGTTCCTCGTACCACGACTCATCGTCCAGCGGCTCGTCGTACCCGGACCCGACAAAGGAAGCGTCTTCGTAGCGAAGCTGGTCGTAGCGCATGCCCGCCAGGCGAGGATCGGCAGCCGGCGGGCCGGCCGGGCGCGGATCGCTGCCGAGCGCATCGTCCATGCGCGGATTGCCGTACCACTGCTCGGGATAGGCCTGGCTCCCGGCCCCCGGCGAGCCGGCGTCACGGACGGCCCGGGACTCAGCCGCTGGCTGCGGGCCTGTCGCGGGCAGGGCCCGCTGCTCGCCCGTCGCCGGGTAGATCGCATCGGAGCCGCCCCGCGGGCTCGCGTACTGCGGCTGGTAACCGGGCTCGGCGTAGCCGGACTCGCGGTTTCCCGGTACCTGGTACCCGGGGAACCCGCCGTAACCCCCCGGCGCCGCGCCGCCCCGGTTACCGCCCGCCAACCCGGGGCCGACCGGGGCGCTTCTCGGCCCGTCGTAGCCGGGATCGGAGTATCCAGGGTCGCCGTAACCGAAGTCATCCATGGCCGGCTGCCGGTAGCCGTGCCTGCCGCTGTAACCCGCGGC
>JASHVM010000226.1:0-2969 GCA_030044595.1 Streptosporangiaceae bacterium | reverse complement strand
AAGGCTGGCATCGAGATCACGCTGAAGTCCGACAACTTCAACCACATGCTCGCTACGTACTACGACTCGGCCAACCCGGCTGGGATCGACCTGTGGGCGATGGAGGACTTTGGCGGGTTCAGCATCGCGACGTACCCGACCACGAACGAGATCTTCAACACGGGCGGGACGTTCAACATCGGTGAGTTCTCGAACTCCAAGGTGGACTCGCTGATCCACGCGTCGGTGACGAGCAGCAACGCGGATGCCGTCAAGAACGAGGCGTCCTACATCACCATCGAGCAGCCGAGCCTGTTCCAGCCGGTTGTGGACAACATCCTGGTCTGGAAGACCGGTATCTCCGGTCCGGCGACCGCGTTCGAGTCCCTGACGCAGTACCAGATGAACCCCGAGTTCCTCTACTTCACCAAGTAACGAGCCGGGATACGTCCGGGCGGGGGAGTGACCTCCCCCGCCCGGAAACCACGTAAGGTGGCCGGACCAGCCTTCGGGTCGGGGTAGCGAAAGCTCCCCGACCCGAAGGCTGGACTCCGGTCGCTATCCGTGATACCAGGGCAGCAGCAGTGCGAACGATCTGGCCTCCTGCCGGATCGCCGCAGAGAGAAGGGAAGACGCGGTGACCGCCTACCTGATCCGCCGGGTGGGGACGTCCATCGTGGTCGTCATCGGCGTATCGATCTTCGTGTTTCTGCTCCTGCACATCATCTACCCGTCACCCGCCGTGGACGTCCTCGGAGTGAAGGCGTCGCCGCCGGCGATCAAGGCGTGGAACAGGGCCAACGGCTTTGACCGGCCGTGGATCGTGCAGTACTGGAGCTATATCGTTGGTGTACTGCACGGCAACCTCGGTCACTCTTACAAGCTCAACCAGAGCGTTGCGGCGCTGTTCAACGAGCGGTGGGCGCGCAGCGCATACCTGTCAGGGATCTCGCTGGTGTTCGCCATCGTGATCGCCATGCCGCTTGGCATCTATCAGGCGGTGAGGCGGAACACCCTCGGCGACAACATCGTTACCTCGCTCGCGTTCGTCACGTACGCGATGCCGGTGTTCTTCCTCGGGCTGATCCTCATCCAGGTGTTCGCACTCTCCTTGCCGATCTTCAGCTTCGAGGCGAGCCAGTCCACCAACTTGCTGTATGTCATGGGCGACTGGCACGCGATGACGCTGCCCATCCTGACTCTGACGCTGGTCAGCGTGGCTGCCTACTCCCGGTACATGCGCTCGTCGGCGATGGACACCCTCGCCCAGGACTACATCAAGGCCTCCCGGGCCAAGGGCCTACCGGAGCGCCTCGTGCTCTGGCGGCACCTGGTACGGAACGCGTGCCTGCCGATGGTGACCCTGATCGGCCTGTCCATCCCGTTCCTGCTGACCGGCAATCTGATCGTGGAGTCACTGTTCAACTACCAGGGGCTCGGTTTTCTGTTCTTCACCAGTCTTGGCAACGTCGATTACCCTGTCCTGCTTGCCTACACGCTGGTCGGCGCGACCCTGACCGTGGTCGGCAATCTGGTGGCCGACATCGCGCTGACGGTTGCCGACCCGCGCATCCGGCTGGCGTGACAGCCCCGTGAACACTAGGAGCCCACGGTGACATCCGTAAGTTCCCCGTCCCTGCCGCCCCTCGACATCACGCGGGCGCCCGAAGGCGGTGAAATCGGCCCGGTCCAGAGCGGCTGGCGGCTGGCTGTCCGGGAGTTCACGAATAACCGGCTGGCCATAGTCGGCCTGGCCATCCTGGTCTTCTTCGTGGTCTTCTGCTTCCTCGGGCCGCTGGTCTACCACGGCAACGTGATCAACTCCAATCTGGCCGCGACGAACCTTCCGCCGTCGGCGGGATATCCGCTCGGTACCACGAACCAGGGGTTCGATGAGCTCGGGCTGCTCATGACGGGCGGCCAGGCCTCACTTGAGGTCGGCTTCTGCGCCGCCGCCATCGGCATCGTGATCGGCGCGATCTACGGCGCGGTCGCCGGCCTGGTCGGCGGCTTCATCGACTCGGTCATGATGCGCGTGGTCGACGTCTTCCTGTCGGTCCCGTTCCTGTTCGTCGTGCTGATCATCGCGGTCCGCTACGGCGCGTCCGTGCTCGGGCTCAGCCTCATCATCGGTGCCTACACCTGGCTGGTCCCCGCCCGGCTGGTCCGCGGCGAGGTGCTGACGCTACGGGAGCGAGATTTCGTGTCCGCGGCCCGGATCGCCGGCTCGAAGAGAGTGCGGCTGATCGCTCGGCATCTGATCCCGAATGCGCTCGGCGTGATGATCGTCAACGTCACGTTTAACGTCGCCGACGCGATCCTCGCCGTCGCCGCGCTCGGCTACCTGGGCTACGGACTGCACTACCCGACGCAGGACTGGGGCGACATGCTGTCCAACGGCATCCAGTACATGCAGGACGGCTACTGGTGGCTGGTCTATCCGGTCGGTGCCTGCATCGTCATTGTGGTCATGGCGTGCAACCTGATCGGGGACGCGCTGCGCGACTCGCTCGACGTCCGGCTGCGGCGGCGCTAGTGGCTTCTGTCCTCGAGGTCGACAACCTGTCGACCCACATTCAGCTCACCAAGTCTGTCGTGCAGGCCGTCGGGAACATCAGCCTGCACATCGAGGAGGGAGAGACCCTCGGGCTCGTCGGCGAGTCCGGCTGCGGTAAGTCGATGACCGGTCTGTCGATCATGGGCCTGCTGCCCCAGGGCGGCCGCATCGTCAACGGCTCGGTCAAGCTCGCGGGCCAGGAGCTGGTCGGGATGCCCGAGCACGAGCTGCGCCGCTACCGCGGCAACGAGGTCGCGATGATCTTCCAGGATCCGCTGACCTCGCTCGACCCGACCAAGACCATCGGCTACCAGGTGGCGGAGCCGGTGCGGCTGCATCGAAACGTCAGCAAGGAGGAGGCGCTCGCGCGCGCCGAAGAGGTGCTCGCGCTGGTGGGCCTGCCCCGACCGCACGAGCGCCTCGACGACTATCC
>JASHVM010000225.1:0-2973 GCA_030044595.1 Streptosporangiaceae bacterium | reverse complement strand
CGGACGTCCTGGATCCGGCCGGCGAACGCGCCCGCGGCCTGGTCCGCGGCTGCGGCGGCGGCCTGCACCGGGACGAGCACCACGACCTGCTCGCCGAGGGGGGCGACGACCGTACCGTCCGCGTTCGGCAGGGCCAGCTCCCCGGCCAGATCGCAGCGCCAGCGGTCGACGTTCGGGCCGGCCATCCGGTCCGCCTCCGCGGCCATCACGGCCACCAGGTGGCTTGCGTCCGGCGCCAGTCCGGCCGCGCGCATCAGCGAGGCGATCTCGGCCGGAGCGGCCCCTTCGCCTGTTTCGGCCGCGAGCATGGTGACGATCGCCTCGGCCAGCTTGCGGTCCCCGGCGCGGCCGGCGTCCAGCCTGGCCCGTTCCAGGGCTACGTCCGCGGCCAGTTCGACGACGGATTCGCGCAGCTCATGCGCCCAGTCCTGCTCGTATCCGGCACAGGCGAGGAACCAGCTGGTGATCCTGGGCTCGCCGCCGACGCAGAACAGCGAATACTTCCCGGCGCCGCTAACCGGCCCGGCCGCCGCGCTCACCCGGATCGTGGCCGGCAGCCTGTCCGCCTTGAGGTACTCGCAGGCCAGCCGCAGCGCCAGCGGCCCGGGCAGGGACGTCCCGGTGCCGCCCACGACCCGGCCCATCCCGGTGAGCAGCCAGCATTCCGTCCCGATCTCGCGGCCCATCAGCCGGAACATCGCGTCCAGGCCCGCTCCCTCGGCGACTGCGGACAGCAGCAGCCTGCGCCGCCCGAGCACGCGGGTCATGGCGGTCGCCCGGTCCCCGTTCAGCCGGCGCACGACTTCCTCGGTCACGGCGGCGAAGGAGGTCTCGGCCGGCACCGCGAGCAGGACTATGCCGTGCCGCCCGCACGCCTGGATCACTTCCGGCGGCACCTCGCCGAGGGCCTCTCCGGCGCCGAGCACTCCGGCTCCCGCCTTAGCCAGCGCCCGCACGAACCGGTCCGCGTCGCCCGGCTCCCGGCACCAGATCATGCCGGTCAGTACCAGGTCGCCCGGGGTGAGGTAGCGGCTGGGATCGGGCAAGTCGGTGGTGTACACGTGGCGGATCACGTGGTCCATGCCGGCCACGTCCGTCAGCAGCCTGAGCCCGAGACCAGGCGCGTCGAGCAAATCCCGTACTCGCAAGGGATCACCTCCTGCGACGAACCCTTTACGCGCACCATAACCGCTTGTTTAGCGAAAGCTACAAACTGATGTGGCCAGGCTACCGGTGATTGATTCGATAGGCGCCTATCACGTGCGCGGCACGGCTGATTGGATGTGCGCATGGTGAACCAGGGTCCTCCTGCGTACACGCTGGCGGCCTTCAACGCGGCCTCGCCCGAGGCCGCCGAACGGGGTGTACTCGCCTGCTGCGCGTCGGGCTCGTTCGCCAAGACGATCGCTGACGGCCGCCCCTATCCGGGAACCGCCGCGCTGCAAGCTGCGGTGGACGCTGCTTTCAACGCGTTGAGCTGGGACGAAATCGCCGAGAGCATACACGCGCACCCGCGGATCGGTGAGCGTAGCCCGGACGGAGGATGGTCGGCGGCCGAGCAGTCCGGCGCCGCGTCCGCCAGCGACGAGGTCCGGCAGGCGCTGGCGGAAGGGAACCTCGCCTACGAGAAGCGCTTCGGCTACGTCTTCCTGATCTGCGCCACCGGCCTTTCCGGCCAGGACATGCTGAACCAGCTGCGGGCCAGGCTCGACCACGATCAGCAGGCCGAACGGGCGGTGGTGCGGCAGGAGCTGCTGAAGATAACCCGGCTACGCCTGACGAAGATGCTGCGCCCGTGACCACCGGGCACGCGACGCTTTCCACGCACGTCCTGGACGCGACGACCGGGCGGCCCGCGACGGCCGTCGAGGTACGGCTCGAGCACGCCGGCTCCGCCGGGTGGCGCCCCGCGGCTGCGGGGCAGACCGGCGCGGACGGCCGGCTGGGGCTGGCCGGGGAGGCGGGCCCGGGGTTCGCGCCCGGCGTGTACCGGATCACGTTCGGCAGCGGGGCGTACTTCAAGGCGCGCGGAACCACGTCGTTCTATCCGGAGGTCACCGTGACCTTCGAGATGACCGACGGCGGGCACTACCACGTGCCGCTGCTGCTCAGCCCGTTCGCCTATTCCACCTACCGGGGGAGCTGAGCCATGGCCATCGTGCTGGGCGCCAACCAGTACGGGAAGGCGGAAATACGCCTGCTGCACGTCAGCCGTCACGGCGGCACGCACGTGATCAGCGACCTGAACGTCAGCGTCGCGCTGGCCGGCGAGCTGACCGCGACCCACCTGTCCGGGGACAACTCGTCGGTGCTGACCACGGACGCGCAGAAGAACACCGTGTTCGCCTTCGCCAAGGAACACGGGGTGGACCAGATCGAGGACTTCGCGCTGCTGTTGGCCAGGCATTTCGTCGCGTCACAGGCGGCGATCTGCTTCGCCCGGGTGACCGTTGAGCGCTATCCGTGGGAGCGGCTGGGAGCGCACTCGTTCTGTCGTTCGGGCCGGGAGATACGGACCGCCACGGTCAGCCACGACGGCCGGGACTCGTGGGCGGTCTCCGGGCTGCGCGACCTGACCGTGCTGAACTCGGCCGGGTCCGAGTTCTGGGGTTTTGCCCGGGATCGCTACACCACGCTGGCCGAGACCACGGACCGCATCCTGGCCACCGCGGTGAGCGCGAGGTGGCGGCATGCCAGCCTGGACACCGGGGCGGCCGGCGGGCCCGGACCCGGCTGGGCGGCTTCCTACGCCGCGGTCCGGGAGCTGCTGCTCGAGGCGTTCGCGGAGACGTACAGCTACTCGCTGCAGCAGACGCTCTTCGCCATGGGCAAGCGCGTGCTCGACGGCCGGCCCGAGATCGCCGAGATCCGGCTGTCGCTGCCGAACAAGCACCACTTCGAAGTCGACATGTCGCCGTTCGGGCTGGAGAACGCCGGCGAGGTGTTCTACGCCGCCGACCGCCCTTACGGACT
>JASHVM010000224.1:0-8550 GCA_030044595.1 Streptosporangiaceae bacterium | reverse complement strand
GCTCGCCGAAATAGTCCTCAGGTTTTTCCATCGGCGGGACGGTACCCCAGAACTCCGGGAGAATGCACGCGGTTTTCGTCGTCCACGACCTCAGCGACCGGGAGAGACCCGCAGGGTGTCAGGCGCGATGTTGGTCAGCAACTTCCCGTGTGCCTGGCGCGGAGCCGATGTAGCCGATCTCGATGACCGACGCCATCTCCCTCCAGACAACCAGCCAGCGGGTGCCGCCCGGTGCGTCCAGGAGCAGCCCCCACACCTCGGCCGTACGCGGCAGCCCCTTCTCGACAATCAGGTAACGACATGCGCGCGGATCGGCGCGTAGCAGCGCGGGATCGTCTGCCAGTTGCTCCAGCACCTGCTTGAGTTGGCCGCCGATCTCACCCGCTCGCAGGCGCTGGTATTCCTGCCAGACGGCGGGCGCGAAATCGAGGAGCCGGGCGTTCAAAGTTTGTCCGGCTTCAGCCGGATCATCCTTTCTGGGTGAGCGAAGTTCCCGATGATCTCGTCCACGAGCCCGGAATGCCACAGCTCAGCGTCGTGAGTCGACATCGGGTGCAGGACGAGGGAGCCATCCGGCTGCACGGTGACACGGAACTGGGTGCAGGGACGCGCCCAGCTCTTCAAGAGATCGACGCCGCGCCGGTCGAGCTCGATCACGGGATCGGGATCCCTGCCGTCTTGGCCCATGGCCACCACCTCTGCGACAGCTTCCTGCCCCAGCGCGCCAGGTGCAAGCCGGTTGCCACATTGTCTCATCCGAGCATCCGGCCAGACACGTTACCAAGCACACCAGGTATCGTCTGGCGCCACGAGCGGATCACAGGTAGGCCTGGGCTGGCTCCATCCACGGGAGTCCGCCCAGATAACCCAGATGAGCTACGGGGCTTGCGGGTCCTCGTCCTGGTGGTCTTCCGCGGCTCGTCGATCAGCTTGACGATGATGTCGGGACCCTCGGCCTCGACGACCTGAACCTGTTTCGGCAGCATGGCCAGGAACGCCCGGAAGCTCCGGGCTCCGTAGTTGTGCTCGTCGAACGCCGGGTCCAGGGCCAGCATCTTGCTCTTCAGGCCGCCGGCGGTTAGCGTCTCGGCGCCGGACTCCTCGAACGCGCGGACCAGCAGCTGCCCCGCCTCGGCGATGTCGAACGCCGCGGCCGGGCGCGCCTCGGGCTCGACTTCCGCGACCAACGTGCCCCAGTACTTGTATTCCGAGCAGACCGATACCAGCTTGCGGCTGGCGTTCGCCTCGGTCCCGACGCCCACCACCCACTTGCCGAACTCACGCAGCCGCTGCACCAGCGGCGAGTAGTCGCCGTCGCCGCTGACCAGCACGAACACGCTGACCTCGGGATGGGCGATCAGGGTCTCCATGGCATCGACGGCCATCCTGATGTCGGCGGCGTTCTTGTTCTGAATACCGACCCGCGCGACCTGGATGAGGTCCACGCCGTTCATCGCCAGGTCATCTTGATGCGTGCCGAAGCGCGGATCGGCCCAGTCCGCGTACGCGCGGCGCACCGAGGCGTTGCCGTAATTGCGGCAGAGCCGGGTGATCGCCTCATACGGCGCCGGGTTTGACTCTCCGGGCAGTTCCTTGGCCGCGCCGAGGACCAGGTTCTCGAAATCCACGAACACGGCGACCTGCGCTGTTCCGTCGGGCTCCACCACTCACCTCCGTCGGCCGGTGCGGCGATGAAACGCTACCTCAGTTTCATCTCCAGTAAGCCCGCCGAGGCTCCACACGCCGAACCGGCCGCGCGGGACGAGGAAAGGCCGGGCTTGTCGCGGAGGACCGGGGCTTGGCGGCGGGCCGGGGAGATCCAGGCGGATTCAGCCGCTACGAAGGAGCGAGCCAGCTCACGACCGCTGTCACAAAGCACTAGTGCACGTGCAGTCGCCAGTCGCGCGGTACCCGCCCGGCCGGCCCGGGAACACCCTGATCGAGCGGATGGTGCTCCGGCGGGGCGAGCCTCGGGCCGTCGAGAAAGTCCTGCGTCTCGTAGTCCCAGAACCAGTCCTCGCCGGGCTCGAAACTCCGGATGATCGGGTGCCCGGTGGCCTTCGCGTGAGCGGTCGCGTGCTGCGCCGGAGAGGTGTCGCAGCAGCCGATGTGCCCGCACTGGGCGCACCGGCGCAGGTGGACCCACCAGCCGCCGACGGCGTTGCACTCCACGCAGCCCTCCCCGCTGGGCGGCACCGACTGGTCGATTCCCGGAATCTCGGTCATTTAGGCCTCCTCGTTTGGCGGGCTGACCGGGAGCCGCACCCGGAACCGGGTGTCGCCCGGCGATGACTTCAGCCGAATGTCCCCGTGGTGCTTGTTGACTATGATCCGCCAGCTGATGTCGAGCCCGAGCCCCGTCCCCTCGCCCACCGGCTTGGTGGTGAAGAACGGCTCGAACACCCGGTCCCGGATCTCCGCCGGAACCCCGGGTCCGGTATCGGCGAACTCCACGAACACCTGGTCCCCGTCCAGGCCGGTGCGCACGGTCAAGGTCCCCGTCTCGCCCATGGCCGAAACCGCGTTGTCGATCAGGTTCGTCCAGACCTGGTTCAGCTCGCCCGCGTACGCGGAGATCCGGGGCAGCCCGGGAGAGTACTCCTTCACCACCTGGATACCCGGGGGGATCTTGCCGGACAGCATGAGCAGCGTGCTGTCCAGCAGTTCGTGTACGTCGACCACCTGGAACGGAGCCCGGTCCAGCTGCGAGTACTGCTTGGCCGCGCCGACCAGCGTGGAGATCCGGGTGGTCGAGTCCTCGATCTCGTTCATCAGCAGCTCGGTGTCGACGGTGTAGTTCAGCCACCGCAGCGCGGCCTCCAGCGTCCCCGGGTCGACCGTCGCCTCGACGTGATCGAGCCACGCCACGTCGAGCCCGGCCGACACGAACGTCGGGGCCAGGTCCCAGCCGTCGCTGCAGCCGTGATCATCGAGCCACTCCGTGATGGCATCCTCCCGGTCCGACGCCTCCATCGGCGACAGCGCCGAAGCCTTCGGCACCCGCTCGGCTGCCTCTTCCTGCAGCCGGATCAGCGTCTCCAGCGTGGTCCGGTCCCACTTCCCGCCGGCGATCAGGCCCAGCTTGTGCCGCATCCCGGCCACTCGCTCGCGCAGCGCCGCGGTCGCCCGGACCGCGGCCGCGGCCGGGTTGTTCAGCTCGTGGGTCAGGCCGGCCGACAGCGAGCCGAGCGCCAGCAGCCGCTCCCGCTGCCCGACCGCCTGCGCCCACTCCTTGTTGCCGAAGAACGCTCCCTCGAGCAGGTGCACCGCCATCGGGAACCATTCGTTCATCAGCTCGGAAAATGTGCCGGCGTCCAGTACGAAGAACCGGCTCCGTGCCGTGGCGCGCATGGAGCTGGGATAGACCTGCGGGACGCGGTCTCCCATGTAGGCCTGCCATGCGCCGGCGTACGCGCCACGCTGCGAGGTCTTGCCGGTCTCCATGTCGTCGGCTCCGACCCGCCGTGACAGCACCACCGTGCCCTCGAGCAGGACGTAGAAACAGGTCGCGGGGTCGCCCTCGGCGTAGACCATCCCCGGCTCGAACAGCTCGACGTGGCCGCGCTCGCACAGCCAGGTGAGCTGCTCGTCGGTCAGCTTCTCGAACAGGAACAACGTCCGCAGCTCATCGATGCCGCACTCCAGCAGCTCGGGCGAATCAGCCCTGACGGCCTCGCTCATCTCTTCTCCAAGTAACGGTGCACCAACATGACGGCCAGCGCGCCCTCCCCGACCGCGGAGGCGACCCGCTTGGCCGACTCGGATCGTGCGTCCCCGGCCACGAACACCCCGGGAACGCTCGTCTCCAGGTGGTACGGCAGCCGGTCCAGCTCCCAGCCGCGCGGCCGCTCCGTGCCGACCGACAGGTCCGGGCCCGCCACCACGAACCCCTTTTGATCCCGCTCCACCACGCCGTCCAACCAGTCGGTGAGCGGCGCCGCGCCGATGAACAGGAACAGCAACTGCGCGTCGACGGTCTCGGTCGTGCCGTTGGCCGTGTCGCGCAGCGTCAGCCTCTCCAGGTGACCCTCGCCCTCAGCCGCGATGACCTCGGTGCAGGTCCGAACCGTGATCCCGGGGATGTCCTCGATCTGCTTGATCAGGTAGTAGGACATCGACTGCTCCAGCGAGGACCCGCGGACCAGGATCGTCACCGACTTCGCGTGCCGCGCCAGGTACACCGCGGCCTGCCCGGCCGAGTTCGCGCCGCCGACGATGTACACGTCCTGCCCCAGGCAGGCCGAGGTCTCGGTCAACGCGGACCCGTAGTACACCCCGCTCCCGGTCAGCTCGTCCAGCCCTGGCGCCTGCAGTCGGCGGTAGGACACGCCGGTAGCCAGGATGACGGTGTGCGCGTCGATGGACGTGCCGTCCGCGAACGTGACCCGCCGGGCCGAGCCGCAGACTTCCAGGCGGACCACGTCGCGCGTGGTCAGCACCTCGGCGCCGAACTTGGTGGCCTGCCGGCGGGCCCGGTCGGTCAGCTGCGCACCCGACACCCCATCCGGGAAGCCCAGGTAGTTCTCGATCCGGGAGCTCTGCCCCGCCTGGCCCCCGGTCGCGAGCCGCTCCACCAGCACGGTCCGCAGCCCTTCCGAGGCGCCGTACACCGCGGCCCCCAGCCCGGCGGGCCCGCCGCCGATCACGATGAGGTCGTAGAAGTCCTTCGACGGCGTGGTGGCCAGCCCGACCCGGGAAGCCAGCTCGGCGTCGGTGGGCTCGATCAGCGGTTCCCCGTCCGGCGTGATCACCAGGGGCAGCGTGTGCCCGTCCGCCCCGGCGGCCGCGAGCAACCGCTCCCCTTCCGGCTCGTCGGAGTTGTACCACCGGTACGGCACCTGGTTGCGGGCCAGGAACTCGCGTACCGCCGAGCAGCGCGCCGACCAGCGGTGCCCGACGACCTTGGTCTCCGGTACCGGCCGGTGATCCGAATTGAGCCACGCGTCCAGCAGCGCGTCGACCACCGGGTAGAGCTTTTCCTCCGGCGGGTCCCACGGCTTGAGCAGATAGTGGTCCAGGTCGACGACGTTGATCGCGTCGATCGCCGCGCCGGTGTCGGCGTACGCGGTCAGCAGTACCCGCCGCGCGCCGGGGTAGATGTCCATCGCCTGCTCGAGGAACTCGATCCCGTTCAGTTCCGGCATCCGGTAGTCGGCCAGGATCACCGCGACCAGGTCGCCCCGCAGCTTCATCTGCCGCAGCGCGTCCAGCGCCGCCGCCGCCGACTCGGCCCGTACGATCCGGTACCGCTCGCCGTACCTGCGCCGCAGGTCGCGCGCTACCGCGCGGGACACGCTCGGGTCGTCGTCGACGGTGACGATCGCGGTGCGGATCGTTTCATCCTGCGTGGTCAACGAGCTTCCGCCTCCAGGCCTACAGCGAGCCATGCCATGATGCCCATACTAAATTCATGACGTGGCCGCAACATTCCCGGCGGCCCGGTCCCGCTCCGGTGCCGAGGAAGGTGCCGCGCGGTCATCTCGAAGGACATTATCCCGAACGGGCCGTGGTGCTTGCCCCCGGCACCCGCTCGCCCGCGCCGGACCCGAAACCCCAAAGATCCCGAAGCCCCCACAGGCCCCATGCGGCAGCCGGCCGTGACGCCCTGCCGCCTATGGTGAAGACTGTGACTGAGCAACCCGCAGGAGGTCACGATGGCACCAAACCAACCCGCCATGGATGAGCCGCAGCCGGCGGGCTCCGATGTGCTCGGATCCGAGGCCGGCGGCACCGACGTCCTGGGCCAGGAAGCCGGCGGCACCGACGAGCTCGGGCAAGAGGCCGGCGGCACCGACGTCCTGAGTCCCGGATCGGGCTGAGCCGGTCGAAGGTCCGCTTAGGGGCGTTGGTCGCCAGTGCCCGGCCCGCGCCGACGCGCGCCACGCCTGGCCCGGTGCCGGGGACGCCGCCGCCGCGTTACCTCGCCGCTGCCCAGGGCCGGTCGCGCCGGAATCCTCGCGCGGATCGATTCCAGGCCGTCTGCCTGCGGCTCTACCTGATCGACGGCCGCGTGCAGGGCGTGGCGTACGAACCCGGCAAAGTCGTGCCACCACGCTGGGGTGCCTTCGGGGCCGTACCTGGTCCTCGCCATCACTCGTGCTCCAGTGCCGTGCGAAGGGCAGCCATACCGCGTGCGGTATGGCTCTTCACAGCCCCGCGGCTGATCCCCATCATGGCCGCTATCTCGGCCTCGGACAGGTCCGCGTAATAGCGCAGGACGATCGCTTCACGCTGGCGTTCGGGTAGATCGCGGAGCGCGGCGACCACCTCAGAGCGCTCCAGCAGGACGAAGGCTCCGTGTTCGGCGCTCGGCATGTCCGGCGGCGCCTGCTGCAGGTTCTTTTCCACCACCATCCGATGGCGCAGAACGGAACGGGATTTGTTCACCACGGCCTGCCGCAGGTAAGCGAGGGCCTTCTCGGTGTCTTTCAGCCGGTGCCATCCTCCGTGCATCGCGATGAACGCGTCCTGGACCACTTCCTCGGCGGTGGGAACGTCCCGGACGAGCATGGCGGCCAGTCGTACCAGCGTCCGGTAGTGCACGGAGTACAGCTCGATGACCCCGTGGTCCGCGCTCCACTCCATGCGTGTCGGCGAGGAGGCCAGGAAGGCATCGGGCACGAACCCGCCGCCAGCGGGCAGCGGCCCGGCCGCGGTCACCGGCAAGGCCTGATTCTCCTCGAGGTCGGGATGCCCGGGGGCCGTGTCGGTCACGCCCGAGGCGGCCGGCACCGCCACGAGTTTGCCGGCCCTCCCGGCAGCTTCCGGTACGGAGCTCTCGGCGTTTGCGGTTAGCCAAGTCCGGTACTGGTCCAGGGCGGACGCAAGGTCGTACCCGGCCGCCAACCGACGCTGATGCATCTCGGTGACTTGCTCGTACAGGCGGGAGAGCAGCACGTTCTCGTGCGAGTTGCCGGTCTCGCGGCCGCCCCTCATGACCAGGCTCCGTTGGGGTCGTCACCAGCGAACGGGTGGTCCGGCCCGAGTTGCGCAATCAGCTTGCATCGCGCCCGGTACAGGTGTGTGCTCACCGTGTTCTCGGCCATGTCGAGGACCGTGGCGATCTCGGCTTCTTTCATGTCCAGCTGCCAGCGCAACAGCGCGACCGCGTACTGCTTTTCCGGCAGGCCCTTGATGATCCGCCAGCATCGTTCCAGCGTGATCGCTGAAAAGGCGTGCTCGAGAGGGTCGACCTGACTTGTCCTGTAGCGGATCTCGATCCGTGGCAGCCGGTCGCGGAACGCCGCTTCGCGCCGGAAGCCGCTCACCGCGATATAGGTCAGCGTTCTCTTCAGCCAGTTACGGCGCTGCTCCTCGGCCAGGCACCGCAGGTCCGGCCAGACCCGGCCCGCCGCCTCAAAGGCCGCCTGGACCAGATCCTCGGCCATCTGCCGGTCCCCGCGTACCACCGTGTAGGCGTGCCCGAACAGCTCACGGGCATGGGCCTTGAAACACGCGTGGAGTTCCTGGGCGTCGCGCGGTGAGATCCTCTCCTCACGCACCGCCCACCTCCCCGCGAGAAAACCGGACCTGCCCGCCGCGCTCGGCTATCCAGTCGCACTGGTCATGGCGGTAAAGGTACTCGAAGGCAGCCCGTATCACCGGGGGACGGGGAAGAATCACGCAGCTAAGTCGCACGGCGGCGGCAAAACCTCTACCGGGTTCCAGCAGCCGCCCGCCGGCGGGTCACCCCGCCGTCGGCGACCCGGCTTGGCGCCCCCGGGCTTCGAGGGTGTCCAGCACGCGTATCACGTTGGTCCGAAGGTCCTCGGCGGCATCGCGCCGCCCGGCCAGGTGGTGCAGCAGCGCCCGCTGGAACAGCCCGTCGAGGATGGCGTAGGCGGCACCCGGGTCCAGCGCCACGGCAATCCCGGCGAACTCGGCGTAGCGGGACAGGACGCGCCAGATCATCTCCTCGCGGCGCTGATCTATTTCCAGCACATCGGCGCGGAACGACTCCTCGAACAGGCTCTGGTTGCGCAGGTCGTACCAGAGCCGGTGCATCGGCGCGTCGGTACGCAGCGTCTCCGCCATCGCGGCACTGAACTCGCTCTTGAGTTCCTCGGCCGAGCCCGCGGTGGCGACGATCTCGTCGTAGCGGGTGACGCAGGCGGCCTCGTACTGGCGCACGCAGTGGGTGAGCAGGTCCTGCTTGTCGCTGAAGTAGTAGTGCAGCACGCCGTGGGAGAACTCGGAGTTCTGCGCGATCTCGCGCAGGCTCGTCCGGGCGTACCCGAGCTCGGCCAGCGTCTGCAGCGCGGCATCGGCCAGTTGGGCGCGGCGTTCGGCGAACTTGTCGACCTGCCGCCGCGAGATCCGCTCCCGGTTGGTCTCGGCGACACGGACCGGGCCGGCCGTGCCGGCCTCATCAGCCGTGCCGGCCGCGCCGGTTGCGCGCACCTCATCAGCCGTGCGGGCTGCGCCGGTTGCGCGCACCTCGTCAGCCGCGCCGACCTCATCAGCCGCGCGGATTGCGTCCTCCACGCGAGTCTTGTCAGCCACAGAGGCCACGTCAGTCACGGCGACTTCCCGTCGACACTCGGATGCCCG
>JASHVM010000223.1:0-3106 GCA_030044595.1 Streptosporangiaceae bacterium | reverse complement strand
GCTGCGGCCGCTGCTCGCCGAACTGGACCGCGTCCCGTGGGTCCGGCGGGTGGGGGTCAGCCCGCTTTCCCTGCGTGACACCAGCGAGCTGGTCGCCAGCATCACCGGCGCGCCGCCGGCCGATCGCGTGCTGGACGTGGTGTACCGCCGCAGCGGCGGGAACCCGCTTTTCGCCGAGGCGCTGGCCTGCAGCCCGGACCTGCCGGAATCGCTTCGTGACTTGCTGGTCGCCGGAGTCCGCCGCCTGCCGGAGGAAAGCCAGGAGATCGTGCGGGTGGCGAGTGCGGGTGGCGACTGGACCAGCCACCGGCTGCTCGCCGCCGTATCCGGGCTGGCCGAAGCGGAACTGGTCAAGGCGCTGCGTCCCGCTGTGGCGGCCAACGTGCTGCGCACCGACGGCGACGGGTACCTGTTCCGGCACGCGCTGATCCGTGAGGCGGTGCACGATGAGCTGCTGCCCGGCGAGCGTGTCCGGCTGCACGCCAGGTACGCGGAGGCGATCGCCAGCGATCCGGCGCTGGTGCCGTCGGGCCGCGCCGAGGTCGAGCAGGCGCATCACTGGCATGCCGCGCACGACATCAGCCACGCGCTGACCAGCGCCTGGCGGGCGTCCGCGGCCGCGAACGCCGTCTTCGCCTACGCCGAGCAACTTGTCATGCTGTCTCGGGTACTCGAGCTCTGGCTGCAGGTGCCCGACGCCGCCGGCCGTATCCAGGCCGATCATCTGAAGGTGCTCGAGACGGCCGTGGACGCGGCCGACAAGGCCGGCGACTGGGACCGCGGCCTCGCGTTGGCCGAAGCCGCACTCCGCGAAGCGCCGGCCAGCGCCGACCCGGTTCGCCGGGCGCTGTTGCTGCAGGCCCGCGCCCGCATGCGGCATCACCTCGGCCACGGTGGTTATACCGATGACCTGCGCGAGGCCGTCGCCCTGATCCCGCCCGACCCGCCGACCGCCGCCCGGGCCAAGGTGCTCGAAGCGCTGGCACACGAATTCCACCACAGGCCGCGCGGCCAGGCCAGGGCCGAGTTCCGGCAGATCGCCGAGGAAGCGCTGGCCATGGCACGGCAGGTGGGCGACGCGGCCACCGAAGCCGCCGCGCTCGGCACCCTGACCTGGGCACTCCCGCTGAGCGGTCCGGGCAACCTGGAGCAGGTCAGGGCGCTGTTCGCCGAGTCCCGCGAGCGGGCCGCCGCCGCACAGGACTACCTGCAGTTGCTGAAGGCCGCGATCTACGAATCCGACTTGCTGGAAGGCTTGGGCGAACACGAGCAAGCCGCCGACGTCGCCCGCGACGGCCTGGCGGCCGCGAGAAAGTACGGGCTGGCCCGCACCTCCGGCGCGACCCTGGCCAACAACCTGGCCGAGCCACTGACCTCGCTGGGCCGTTGGGACGAGGCGAGCGAGGTCATCGAGCGAGCCCTGCAGCTGATGCCGCCCCCGATCAACCGGGTCGGGCTGCTCCGGCTGACCGGCGACATCGCGCTGGCCCGCGGCGACGCCGTCGCGGCGGCCGAAGCCACCGAGGACGTCAAGACCGCCCTCGAGGGCGCTGCCTTCAAAGACGAGCACCATCTGCCGCTGGCCGTGCTGGAAACTGAGCTGCGACATGCCCAGGCCCAGTACGACGCAGCCCTGAGCGTAGTCCGCGGCGCGCTCGAGAAGTTCGATCTGCTGCCAAGCCCCAGATACGCCTGGCCACTGCTGGTGGCCGGCGCCCGCGCCTGCACAGCAGCGGGCGCGGCGGCAGCGGGCACAGAGGCGGTAGCGCTCGGCGACCGGCTCCGCGCCGAGGCCGCCGAACTGGACGCCGAAGGCCGCACCCAGCGCGCCCACCAGCTCACCTTCGCCGCCCTGATCACCACCGATCCGTCGGAGACCGCGGGCGCATGGGCAGAGGCCACCCGGGCCTGGGTAGCAACCGCTGAGCCGTATCCCCTGGCCCGGGTTCTGCTGTACGCCGCCACCGCGGCACTGAATGCGGGTGACCGAGAGGGCGCGTCCGACTCGCTGCTACGCGCCGCCGCGCTCGCGCAGGACCTCGGCACTCGTCCGCTCACCGGCCAGGTCGCCGACCTCGCCCAGCGGGGACGTATCGGCCTCGGCCCAGTGCCCGGCCCAGCACCGGCCCGCGGCGCGGGCGGCCTCGCCGGCCTGACCTCACGTGAGCTCGAGGTGCTGCGGCTGGTCGCTACTGGCCGCAGCAACCGGGACATCGCCGCCGACCTGTTCATCTCCCCCAAGACGGCGAGCGTTCACGTATCCAATATCCTCGGGAAGCTCGGCGTAGCCAGCCGAGGCGAAGCCGCCGCTGCCGCCTACCGCCTCGGCCTTCCTGATATAAGCCAGACACGCAACGAGCAAGCCGAAGGCCCTGCCCGGTAAGGGATCCGTGGCCGGAGGGGTGAGCAGGGCTCGTGGGGCGCCGGGGAGCAGCGCGGGCGGCCATGATCGCGAGGGCGCCAGCCGATGGGAGCGCGCCCTGGGCGCAGGACCCTCGCTCAACCGCTACCGGCGCCTGTCCAGTATCAGCACTTGCTGGAGGGCGTCGAAGTCCTCCACGCATTTGCCCGTGCCGAGCACGACCGATTCCAGCGGATTGGCGGCCAGGTAGACCGGCAGCCCTGTCTCTTCGCGCAGCCGCTGATCGAGGCCGTGCAACAGGGCGCCACCGCCGGTGAGAGCGATACCGCGGTCCATGACATCGCTGGCAAGCTCGGGAGGGCACTTGTCGAGCGTGTCCTTGACGATGTCCACCACGGCGGCGACGGGTTCGGCGATCGCGTGCCGGACCTCCCCGGCAGAAATGATCACGGTCTTCGGCAAGCCGCTGACCAGGTCGCGGCCGCGGATCTCGATGTGCGGCTCCTGCGCGGACGGGCAGGCCGATCCGATCGCCATCTTGATCTGCTCGGCGGTCCGTTCGCCCAGCATGAGCGAGTGCTCCTTCTTGGCGAAGGCGATGATCGCCTGGTCCATCTCGTCGCCGCCGACCCGGATGGACTCGGCGGCTACGATGCCGCCGAGCGAGATCACCGCCACCTCGGTGGTCCCGCCGCCCACGTCCACGACCATGTTGCCGGCCGGCTCGTGCACCGGCAGCCTGGC
>JASHVM010000020.1:0-3508 GCA_030044595.1 Streptosporangiaceae bacterium | reverse complement strand
TGCCCCGCGGCGGTCTGCCGCCTGCCCGCCTCGTCGTGGCCGACCCGCCCCGGTCCGGGCTGGCCAGAGACGTCATCGGCTACCTCAGCGCCGCGCAGCACGCGGCGGGGCGGTTGGCGTACGTGTCCTGCGATCCGGCGACGCTCGCCCGCGACATCGGACTGCTCACCGCGCGCGGATGGACCCTGGACGGCCTGCGCGCGTTCGACGCTTTCCCGATGACCCACCACGTGGAGTGCGTCGCCACGCTCGCCGCGACCGGGTGACGGCCGGGTCGGCCGTGCCCAGAGCCCGGACGGATCAGGAACCGGGCTGGGCGGGCGCCACGGTGCCCGGCGTTCCGGTGACGTAGTAGCCGAGGCCCGGGATCCGGGTCAGCAGGCCCTCGTCTTCCAGCGTGCGCAGCGCCTTGGCGCACGTCTGCCGCGCGTGCCCGTACTCCTGGCTGAGAGTCGTGATGGACGGCGTGGGCATGCCGGGCGCGAGGGTCCCCTCGGCGATCTGCCGGCGCAGCAGCGCGGCCAGCCTCACGTACGCTCTTGGGTCCGATTCGCCGCTTATCGACACTCTTGTACCGTACTCGATTGGCAATATTGCCAATCGCAATGCTTCGACACTAGTCGAGATTAGACGAGTGACCCGACTGTGGGTTAACGTCGGAATCCGTCAGGGCCGGCAGGGTCCCTGGAACGACGCGGAGCCACAATCCGGGGCAGGTCATGATCTTGTACTCGTGGACGGCGCTCAGCGGCACCTCCGCACCGTCGGTCGTCGCCCTGGGCATCACCGACGACCGCGCCAGCGCCCTACGAGCGGGCGAGGAAAGCATCAGCAGCGGCCAGGCCACGGTGGTCATCATCGAGGCCGTGCGCCCCGCGATGGCGCCGCGTACCCTGGCTCCGTGCTACGTGCGGACCGGCGCGGGCTGGCGGGGCCAGCGCACACGCACCGGTGCAGTGTCGTGGGACAGGTTCTTCGTGCCGGGTGATCCAGGCGATCCGGTGCCCCCTGGCAGGATGGGACCATGAGACTCCCGATCTTCACCGAACCGCAGCAGGGCGCCGACTACCAGACCCTGCGGAAGGTGGCGCTGACCGCAGAGGAACTCGGATTCGAAGCCTTCTTCAGGTCCGATCACTACCTGAAGATGGGCAGCGTCTCCGGGCGGCCAGGACCGACCGACAGCTGGGCCACGCTGGCGGCGCTGGCCGTCGAGACCAGTCGCATCAGGCTCGGGACGCTGATGACCGCGGCCACGTTCCGGTTGCCCGGGCCGCTCGCGATCACGGTGGCTCAGGTGGACCAGATGAGCGGCGGCCGGGTCGAATTCGGCCTGGGCACCGGCTGGTTCGAGGGCGAGCATGCCGCGTACGGGATACCGTTCCCGGATGTCGCCGAGCGCTTCGACCGGTTCGAGGAGCAGCTCGCGATCATCACCGGGCTGTGGGCCACCCCGGCAGGCCAGACGTTCTCCTTCAACGGGGCCCATTACCAGCTGGCGGACTCGCCGGCCCTGCCCAAGCCCGTCCAGCGGCCCCGCCCGCCGGTCCTGGTCGGCGGCGGAGGCAGGCGCCGGACGCCGCAGCTAGCGGCCAGGTTCGCCGACGAGTTCAACGTGGCGTTCCGGTCAGTGCAGGATTCGGCGGACGGGCTCGCGCGGGTCCGTGAGGCATGCGAGGCCGTCGGGCGCAATCCCGCGTCGATGACCTACTCGGTCGCGCAGACGGTGTGCTGCGGGAAGGACGAGGCCGAATTCCGCCGCCGGGCGGCCGCGATCGGCCGGGAACCCGACGACATGCGCGTGAATGGTATCGGCGGGACACCCACGGAGGTCGCGGCCAAGATAGCGGAGTTCGCCGCGATCGGGGCCGAACGCGTCTACCTGCAGGTGCTCGATCTTAGCGACCTGGATCACCTGGAGCTGATCGCGTCCGACGTGGTGCCGCAGGTGTAACCACGGCCAGGCGCGGCCGGGGGGTCGAAAGTCAGCTGAAGGCGCGACGGGCGGCGGCCGCGCCGGCGGCGCTGACGGCCTGGTAGCCGTAGGTACCGTGGTCGCGCAGTTCGGTGGCGGCATTCACCAGGGCGCCGAGCGCGGCGAACGCGAACGAACCGCCCACCGAGATCCGGCTAGCGCCCGCCTCGGCCAGCTCGGGCACGGTCGGCGCGCCGCTGACGGCGAGCACGTTGACCGGGCGGTCGACTTCGCGGATCAGCTGGCGGATGTCCTCCAGGTCGCGCAGGCCAGGAGCGTAGAGAACGTCGGCGCCGGCGGCCTGGTACGCCTGCAGCCTGGTGATCGTGTCGGCCAGGTCGGGCCGCCCGTGCAGGTAGTTCTCGGCCCGGGCGGTGAGCACGAAGCGGACCGGGCCCGCGTGCGCGGCCTCGGCTGCCGCCGCGACACGCTCGGCCGCGAACCTCAGGTCGTATATGCCGTCATCGTCCCGGCGGCTGAAGTCCTCCACCGAGCCGCCCGCGAGGCCGACCTCTTTGGCCAGCCCGACGGTCTCCGCCACGCCCGCCGGCTCATCGGCGAAGGCATTCTCCAGGTCGGCCGACACCGGCAAGTCGGTCGCCGCGACGATGATCGCGGCGTGCACCAGGGCTTCCTCTCTGCTCACCGAGCCGTCGTTGCGGCCCAGCGTGGCGGCGAAGCCGGAGCTCGTGGTGGCGAGAGCCTCGAATCCCAACGACGCGAGCAGTTTCGCCGAGCCGAGGTCCCAGGGGTTCGGCAGCAGCAGGGGCTCGCCGGCCCGGTGCAGGGAAAGAAACCGGCTCGCCTTATCCGCCTGAGTGGTCATGGGCATAACGTATCGCCCGCGACGCGGGTCGTCCGGCTGCGGCTCGCGGTCCGGAAAAAGGCCAGGTCAGTTGGGTGAGCGACACCGGGGAACCGAGTCGGGTTCGGTAGGCAAGTCGTAATGGGCGGACCTGCCCGTATGGCTTGCGGGCCGGTAACCACGATGCGATCGTTGAGCGGTGCGCTCTGATACCGCCACCGCCGGGAGGGTGCGGCTAGTCATCACCTTGTCGGTCGTGAGCGCGATGATGATCATGCTGGGCGCGATCCTCGTGGTCACCAGCACGGCCGTGCACCTGGTGGAGAGCCATCCGGCAGGCCGCGTGACCAGCCTGGGGGTGGCTCTGAGCGCCGCGGGCCTGGCGGTTGGCCTGGTCACGTTGCTGGTCTTCGCGTTCTCCCGGGTCGGCAGGGATGGCCGGCTTGCGGCAGGCCGTCACAAGCGCGCCGCGAAATCCTCGGAGCAAGGCCGCGAGCGGGGCCGGGCGGGCGCTCCTCAGTACGGTGGCGGGCAGCCACCGCGCGATCCCGGGGCTCGCCAGCGGCGACCGCCGGGCCGGGTGGCACCCCCGCCCTACCAGCCGGGGTCACGCCCCGCCGGTCCCGGCTGGGTTCCGACCGCCCGGGGCGGTTACCAACCCGGGCAGCCCCGGCCGCCGCGAGCCGCGCCGCCGCGGCGGGCAGCATCGCAATCTCGGGCCGCGCCGC
>JASHVM010000222.1:0-2934 GCA_030044595.1 Streptosporangiaceae bacterium | reverse complement strand
GAGGTACCCGTGGGCCACCCGGCCGTCGAAGAACGGGTTGGCCCGGGCGGCTGCCTCGTCCATGTGGGCGTAGAAGGTGTCGCCCGTGAACTCGGCGAAATGCTCGATGTCGGCCATCTTCACCTGACGCGGGCCGGCCACCACGGTGTCGCCGATCCGCAGCTCGGCGAGAGACTTGCGGAACGGGTGACCGCCTTCGGTGTTCCGCCCGGCGCCGGCCACCCAGCGCCCGGTGACCGCCGACAGCACCCGCGGGCTGGCCTGTACCGCGGTGCGCTGCATGTGGCGCAGGATGCCGCGTACGCCGCCCATCTCTTCGCCGCCGCCGGCCCGGCCCGGGCCGCCGTGCACGAGCACCGGCAACGGGGAACCGTGGCCGGTCGACTCGGCCGCGTCGTCACGGTCGAGCACGAGTATCCGGCCATGCCAGGGGGCCAGGCCGAGGACCACGTCGCGGGCGAAGGCCGCGTCCGCGGTGACGACCGACCCGGCCAGGCTGCCCCGGCCGCGGGCCGCGAGCTGGATCACGTCCGTCGTGCCCCGGTAGCCGATGATCGTGCTGACCGGGCCGAACGCCTCCACCTGATGGGGTTCTGGCCGGTCCGGGTCCTCGCTGCGCAGCAGCAGCGGCGCGATGAACGCGCCGCGTTCGGCGCTGGCGCCGATCACCTCGACGCGGTCCGGGTCACCGCAGACCAGCCGCCCCGCCGCCAGCAGCGCCTTCACCGAGCGGCGCACCTCCTCGCGCTGCTCGAGGCTGGCCAGCGCGCCCATCTGCACGCTTTCGTCGGCCGGGCTGCCGACCACGACCTCGGCCAGCCGGTCGCGCGCCGCCTCAGCTACCTGCCCGGCCAGGTCGGCCGGGACGAGGGCCCGCCGGATCGCCGTGCATTTCTGGCCGGCCTTGACCGTCATCTCGGCGACCAGCTGACGGACGTACAGATCGAACTCTGGCGTGCCCGGGGCGGCGTCCGGGCCGAGGATCGAGCAGTTCAGCGAGTCGGCTTCGGCGTTGAACCGGACCGACCGCGCGACGACGGCGGGGTGCGCCCGCAGTTGCTGCGCGGTGGCGGCCGATCCGGTGAAGGACACCAGGTCCTGCTCGCCGAGCTGATCGAGCAGGCCGCTGGCGCTGCCGCAGATCAGCTGGAGCGAGCCGGGTGGCAGCAGCCCGGAGCCGATCATCAGCTCGACCAGCCTGGCCGTCAGGTACGCGGTCTGGGTGGCCGGCTTGACCAGGCTCGGCACCCCGGCGATGAACGCGGGGGCGAACTTCTCCAGCGGACCCCAGACCGGGAAGTTGAACGCGTTGATCTGCACCGCTACGCCGCGCATCGGGGTGAGGACGTGCTGGCCGACAAACGTCCCGCCCTTGCCGAGCGGCTCGACCGGGCCCTCGGCGAGCATCGTGTCGTTCGGCAGCTCGCGCTTGGCCTTGCTGGCGTAACCGAGCAGCACGCCGATGCCGCCGTCGATGTCGAACTTGGAGTCGGTCAGGGTCGCTCCGGTGCGGGCGGACAGCGCGTACAGCTCCTGCCTGTGCTCCCGCAGCAGCAGCCCGAGGGACTTGACCAGTCCGGCCCTTTGGTGGAAGGTCAGCTCGCGCAGCGCCGGGCCGCCGGCGGCCCGGCCGTAGTCGAGCGCCGCCCCGAAGTCGACGCCAGCCGATGACACCCGGGCGACTTGCTCACCGGTTACCGCGTCGAGCACCGGCCGTCCCTCGTCAGCCGGATCGACCCATGTCCCGCTCACGTAGCTGCGCAGCACCGTCATCGTCAGCTCCTCAACTCTGAGTTGTCGGCGGGTCCTCCGTAAGTTACCTCGCCGTGCCGGCCGCAGTCACACCGCGAAGATCCGGCGCGAACTTGAACCGGACGGCGCGCAGGCACGTGACTACATGTCGTACCCCCTTGAGTTTCCCCTACAGCCCCCGACGGATCCCCCGGCAGTCGCTGACACCGTGGACGCAGGCCACCTGGACGGCGGGTGCGACGCCGCGGCGGCACAGGGCGCGCCGGCATCCTTCACTGAGTTAAGGACGGGATGAGCATGTTGCAGGACCTGAAGCCTGGTGATCCGCAGTTCATCGGACCGTACCGGCTGCGCGGGCGGCTGGGCGTCGGCGGGATGGGCCGGGTGTTCCTGGGTGCTTCGCCGGAAGGCCAGCTCGCCGCGGTGAAGGTCATCCGCGCCGAGCTGGCCGCGGACCCCGAGTTCCGGGCGCGCTTCCGGCGGGAAGTCGCGGTCGCGCGCCAGGTGAGCAGCCGGTTCACCGCACCCGTCGTCGGCGCGGATACCGATGGCCCGGCGCCGTGGCTGGCCACGACCTACGTGGCCGGGCCGTCGCTGGCCGACGCGGTGGCGGATCGCGGACCGCTGCCCGTCGCCTCGGTGTTGCGGCTGGCCGCGGGGCTGGCCGAGGCCCTAAGTGCGATCCACGCCGCGGGCGTGGTGCACCGCGACCTTAAACCGTCGAACGTGATGCTGGCCCAGGACGGGCCGCGCGTGATTGATTTCGGCATTTCCCAGGGTGCCGAGGCCACCGCGCTGACGCGTACCGGCCTGGTAGTCGGCTCGCCCGGATTCATGTCTCCGGAACAGGCCGAAGGCGGGGAGGTCGGCCCGCCCAGCGACATCTTCAGCCTGGGCGCGGTTCTTGCCTTCGCCGCCACCGGCGAAGGACCGTTCGGCAGCGGGTCAACCCCGGCGCTTGTCTACCGCGTGGTCTACAGCCCGGCGAGCCTCGATGTCGTGCCGGTCGAGGTACGGCCGATGATCGAACGCTGCCTGGCCAAAGACCCGGGCCAGCGGCCTACGTCGCGCGATCTGGAGATCGAGACCGGCGTGTTCCAGCCGGCCGCAGACCGGCCCGCTGAGCCGGTGACCCGCACGTTCATCCAGCCTTCGGCCGCGGCCGACGCGTCCAGGACCGTC
>JASHVM010000221.1:0-3149 GCA_030044595.1 Streptosporangiaceae bacterium | reverse complement strand
CTGGGAATTCGGCGACGAGCAGCCCCTGGACGTCCCCGCCACGGTGCGGAACGCGCTTCGCCGCGGCCTGGGCTCCGGCGGCCGGGTGAAGCTGACCGCGCATGATTTCGAAGTCGCGGAAACCGAACGGCGGACCGCGGCCGTCGTGTCCCTGCTGGTCGACCTCTCCTACTCGATGCAGCTGCGCGGAACCTGGGCGGCCGCCAAGCAGACGGCGCTGGCGCTGCACGCGCTGCTGCGCAGCAGGTTCCCGCAGGACGCCATCCAGGTCGTGGGCTTCTCGAACTACGCGCGCGAGCTGCGCGAGACCGACCTGGCCGGGCTGGGCTGGGACATGGTCCAGGGCACCAACCTGCATCACGCGCTGCTGCTCGCCGGGCGCCATATCGACAAGCACCCCGAGCACGAGCCTGTTGTCCTAATCGTGACCGACGGCGAACCAACCGCTCACCTGCAGCGTGACGGGCGGTCCTGGTTCGACTGGCCGCCATCGCCGGAAACACTCGAACTCACCCTCGCCGAGGTGGATAAGATGACACGCCGGCATGCCGCGCTGAATATTTTCATGCTGGCGGATGACGCACGGCTCAGCGCGTTCGTTGACAATGTGGCGAGAAGGAACGGCGGGCGGGTGCTGCAGGCGGCGCCCGACCGTCTCGGTGAGTACGTCATCCGTGACTTCCTTCGGACCCGGAGGGTCAGCCGAAGGTAGATTTTGCTCGTCGGCTGGGGATTCCTGATCGTTGGCGGCCGGCGCGCACCCGGGCGGCGCGGCCGACCGACACTGAACAGCTTCACCGCACGCCCGCACTAGGAGGAATTGTGAGTTCTACCACCGGATCCAGCGAGAGGTCGGCGGGCCGGACGATACTCGCCGTGATTCTCGGCATCATTGCCGTCCTGTTCCTCGTGGCTGCCGTCATCTACCTGGCGGTACCCGCGGACTCGCTCAGCGTTGTCCCCGGACACATCGCGGGGTCAACGGGCCACCATCCGCTGCGCGCGACCGGCTGTTTCGTCGCGGCCATCATCTTCATCGCCGGCGCCTGGTTCACCTTGGCCTACAAGCCCAAGCCGCAGGCTCCAGCCGAGAACGACCGGGAAAGCTCGCCCGCCCAGCAGAGCTGACGGCCCGCGCGTGGGTTCAGCGCCCGTGTCCGGCCGCGGCCGGGCGCGGGCGCTCGGCTCCCGGGCGCTTCCGCCCCGGTCTACCGGGCCGCGGCCTGCAGCGCCTGACGCAGGTCATCGATCAGGTCATCGCAATCCTCGAGGCCCACGGACAGCCTGATCAGGTCCGCCGGGACCTCGAGGGCTGACCCCGCCACCGATGCGTGGGTCATCCGGCCCGGATGCTCGATCAGCGACTCGACGCCGCCGAGGGACTCGCCCAGGGTGAACAGGCGGGTCAGGCCGCACGTCCGCACCGCGGCCTCTTCCCCGGCCAGCAGCCGGAACGACACCATGCCGCCGAACCCCCGCATCTGCTCCTGCGCGGTCTTGTGACCCGGATGCGTGGGCAGTCCCGGGTAGAACACCTCCGCGACCGCGGGATGCTCGGCCAGCATCTGCGCGACCCGCATGGCGTTGCGGCAGTGCCGGTCCATCCGCACCGCCAGCGTCTTGATGCCGCGCAGCGTCAGCCACGCGTCGAAGGGACCGGGGACACCGCCGGTCGCGTTCTGGGTAAACGCGATCCGTTCCGCGAGCCCGGTATCCGCGACGGCCACGGCGCCGCCGATCACGTCGGAGTGCCCGCCCAGGTACTTGGTAGTCGAGTGCACCACGGCGTCGGCGCCAAGGGTGAGCGGCTGCTGCAGGTACGGCGAGGCGAAGGTGTTGTCCACCACGAGCATCGCTCCGGCCTGGTGCGCGGCCTGAGCCAGCGCGCGGATATCGGCGATGTTCAGCAACGGGTTGGTGGGCGTCTCGGCCCAGATCATCCGCGTCGGCCGGGCGGCCAGCTGCTCGCGCACGGCGGCGATGTCGGAGATGGGGACGATGTCGTAGCTCAGCCCCCATCCGGTCAGGACCCGGGCGAACAGGCGGTACGTCCCGCCGTAAGCGTCATCGGGGATGAGCACCCGATCACCGGGGGAGCATACCGTCCTGAGCAGGCAATCCTCGGCGGCCAGGCCGGACGAGAAGGCGAGCGCGCCCGAACCGGCTTCGAGCGCGGCCAGGCACTGCTCGAGCGCGGTCCTGGTCGGGTTGGCCGAGCGAGAGTACTCATAACCGCCGCGCAGCCCGCCGACTCCGTCCTGCTTGAACGTGGAGACCTGGTAAATCGGCGGCACCACGGCCCCGGTCAGCGGGTCAGGCTCCTGGCCCGCGTGAATGGCCAAGGTCTCGAATCCGTCGGTGTCGGTCATCGCGGCCTTTCGTGAGGATCAGGTAATCGCGGCGAGGAAGGTCAGCACGTCCTGCCGGGTGAGCAGCCCGGACGGCTTCCCGTTCACGTGCACCACGGCGGCGCCCGCCTTCTCCAGCGCCAGGACCGCGCGGGAGACGGGCTCGCCGGAGCCAACGCTCGGCAACGGCGGCGACATGTGCCCGCCGACCGAATCCGACGGCTTGGCCCGGCCTGCCACCAGGGCATCGAGGAGATCCCGCTCCACCACCGATCCGACCACCTCGGCGGCCATCACCGGCGGCTCCTGCTTCACCACCGGCAGCTGCGACACGTCGTACTCGCGCAGCAGCGCGATCGCCGCCCCGACGTTTTCCTCCGGGTGGACGTGGACGAACTCGGGCAGGCTGCGGTCTCTCCGGGCGAGCACGTCGGCCACGAGCGGCTCCGACGTCTGCGCGGAAAGGAAGCCGTAGTCGGACATCCACTCGTCGTTGAAGATCTTGGACAGGTAGCCCCGCCCGCTGTCCGGCAGCAGTACGACGACCACGGCGGCCGGCTCGACCGCCGCGACCCGCAGCGCGGCCGCCACCGCGAGCCCGGAGGATCCGCCGGTCAGCAGCGCCTCCTCGCGGGCGAGCCGCCGCGTCATGCCGAACGACTCGGCGTCGCTGACCGCGATGATCTCGTCGCAGACGGACCGGTCGTAGGTAGCCGGCCAGATGTCCTCGCCCACCCCCTCGACCAGGTACGGGCGCCCGGATCCGCCGGAGTAGACCGAGCCTTCCGGGTCGGCGCCGAT
>JASHVM010000220.1:0-4296 GCA_030044595.1 Streptosporangiaceae bacterium | reverse complement strand
GCCGCTGGCCGGCATGTAGTCGAGGAGCAGCTCCATCCGGTCGGCCAGCACGGGCGCGAACGCCTCCATGCCCTCGACCGGAATCCCCTCGGCCAGCTTGCCGAGGATGTCGGCCAAGCCCGGATGGGTGTCGGCGAGTTCCTTGGCGCGTTCTCGCACCGCCGGAGTAAGCAGCAGCTCGCGGCATGGCGGGGCCCACAGTCCGTGGTCGGCCGGGCCGATGCTGCGCTGGTCGGCGACCTTGAAGTAGCGGATCTCGTCTACCGTGTCGCCGAAGAACTCGACCCGCAGCGGGTGTTCCTCGGTCGGCGGGAACACGTCGACGATGCCGCCCCGGACGGCGATCTCGCCGCGGCTGGTCACCAGGTCGACGCGCGCGTAGCCGATCTCGACCAGCCTGGCCAGCAGGCGGTCAAGCTCGTATTCCTGGCCGTCGGCGAGCATGACCGGCTCGAGATCACCGAGCCCGGCCACGATGGGCTGCAGGAGGCTCCGCACCGGCGCCACCACTACCGCAAGCGGACCGTTCGGCTGGCCCGGGTCCGCGGGGTGGGCGAGCCGGCGCAGCACGGCGATCCGCTGCCCGACCGTATCGGCCCGCGGTGAAAGCCGCTCATGCGGCAGGGTCTCCCAGCCGGGGAAGCCGGCCACGCTGTCCGGGGGCAGGAACGAGCCGAGCGCCGACGTCAGGTCATCCGCCTCGCGGGCGGTGGCCGTCACCGCCAGAACGAATCGGTGGGACGCGGTAAGCGCCGCGGTCAGCACCGGGCGCATCGTGGGCGGCGCGACCAGATCTTCGCCGGCGAGGGCGGCGGCGCCGCGCTCCACGTCAGGGACGGCTTTGCTAGCGTATTCCACACGCGAGATCACGTCTTGTAGCTGCGGGTCATCATCGAGGATGGTGAGCAGTCCGGTGAGGCTCATGATGTCCCTGTGATCCCCGTTCGTCTTTTTGCCCTGGCTGCCCGCGTCGAGCGGCGGGCCGGCCGGTGGAGCCCGCGCCCGCGCATGACGTGTCCGGGCAGCATGAAACGGCCGGGCTTTGGCCGACCCGGCTCTTCCGCAGACTCCTCTATTCTACCTGCCTCCGCCTAGCCGACGAGCGGCTGCGTGGCCTTACGCCCCGAGCAGGCCTTTACGTGCTACGAAAGCGGAAGGATCTGTTCGGAGACGCAGCGGACCCCTCGATCACCGCCTGGGACCGCCCGCTGAGCTATCGGACTGGCCGGTGTGCCCGCTCGACGGGACACGCCGCCGATCACGGGGTACGGCTGACCGATCCGGTCATGACCTGCCGCTGCTCGAGCACCATGTCCTTCGACGCCCGCTTCTGCGCCTTGCGCCTGTTGTGATCGTAGTAGCGCTCGGCGAGGATGGTGCGCAGCACGCGCCACCCGTCCCGGGCGGCGTTCAGGTTGCTGACGCCGTGGATCCGGGGATGCTCATAGCTCGCCACCTCGGTCACCTTCAGGCCGGCCTGCGCGATGCGGACGTTGATCAAGGTCTCGACCTCGAACCCGTCGCCCCACAGCCTGGCGCCGTCGCCGGCCGGGATGTCCGATTCGGGTTTCAGGCCGAACACCGGGACGTGCCGCCGCCAGAAGGCGTTGTACCCGTAGCACAGGTCTGAGTACTTCGTCCGGCACAGCAGGTTGACCAGGCCGCTGAGCATGCGGTTGCCCAGCCGGCGCAGCCGGGTGATGTCGCTGCTGCCGCCGCCGTCGGCGAACCTAGTGCCCTTGGCGAAATCCGCGCCGTCCAGCAGGGCCCGCACGAACAGCGGGATCTCGGCCGGATCGGCCGAGCCGTCGGCGTCGACCATGGCGATGATGTCCCCCGTCGCCGCCGCGAATCCGCACGCCAGCGCGTTGCCCTTGCCGTGGCGGTTTTGGGTGATGATCCGGACGTCCGGCCGCAGCTGGCGGGCGACAGCGACCGTGTCATCGACCGAGTTCCCGTCGACGACGATGACCTCGTGCAGCCCGTCCGGCAGCTTGGCGAAGACGTGAGGCAGGTTGCGGGCCTCGTTAAGAGCGGGAATGATCACGCTGACCTTCGGCCAGGCCGCGCCGACGCCAGCGAACGTCGACAGATCCCTACGTGATCCGACGAGATCGTACACGGAGTCCCTCGGCCGCGAGCCGTCGAGCGACGAGCGTCGCGCCGGCATCGGGGCAAGCTCCGCTTCCTTCCCCATGATCCTCCCTCTCCAGGCGCCCGGCAAAACCGGGCAACGATCCCAAACGGGAACTAGCAGGGCAACGGGATGGGTCTGTTGATCTGTTATGTGTAAAAGACGCGGGTACGCCGCGCGAGGTTTACCTGGCAATCATCTGGTCACGCTGCGTCTGCGTGACTGCTCAGAGCACAGCGGAGAGCAGTTAAACTTCCAGCTCAGCCCGGAACCAACGGCCTTTCAAACCGCGATGAGGTCGGCGATCAGTTCATCAAAATCAGGGCTTATGGATAGTTTTTCCAGCCGATTCCTTTTTTGCTTCAGGTAACGTTCGGGTAAAGCGTAGCTTCCGGGGCAGCCGCGCTACCGGGTGCCGGGGTTCGAGGGCGCCGGTGCAGGCAGATCAGGTGCATCGAGGTGTTGAGCTATACTCGCTCGGCCGGAGAACGTCTTCACGCTCGGTCGGATCCATCCGCGCGTACGCAAGGTAGAAGAGGTGAGACACGGCGTGACCGGGCTGGCGGCCCTGATCCTGATGGCCTTGGCATTGCCACCGCTACTGGCGCGACTGACCGGTGGACGTCCGCCGAGTCCCCGCCCGCAACTGGCGGCCCTGGCGCCGGTGGCAGTCGTGCCCGGGACCGCCGCCGTGATCATCGCCGCGGTAACGGCCTGGTGGCTTGCGGTTCTTCTCGCTATCCCCGCGGTGATGCTGTTGATCTGGCAACTGCCGCCGCTCAGGCGAATCAGCGGCCAGGCTGTAACAGGCCGCGCGCGCGAATCAGAATCTGCTCTGACTGCGCTCAGGCTGCATGTGCTGACCGTAAATGCGAAAGGCGGTACGGCCGATCCGGTCGCTCTGCTGCGCATTCTGCAGCAGCACGACGTGGATGTGCTGGTAGTTCAGGAACTGACCCCGCAGATGGCGAGCAGGCTGGCAGCTGCCGGCCTCGGGCAATTGCTGCCATTTTCTAATCTCGATCCGCGGCCCGGCTCGGCAGGAACCGGGCTGTGGGCGCGCTGGCCGCTGACTCCGCTAGCTCCGGTACCGGGCCTGAAGGCGGCTGCACCCCGGGCGCGCCTAGATCCGCCGGGTGGGCGGCCGGTCACGCTTACCGCCGTACACCTGCTGGCTCCGGTGGCTGGGCACACGGATATGTGGGAGCATGAGCTGGCGTTTATCCGGCGGACGCTGGCTGCTGACGATGAGCCACAAGTGGTAGCCGGGGACTTCAACGCCAGCCGAGATCACCGACCGTTCCGGGATCTTCTTGCGGCGGGCCTCCAGGACTGCGCAGACTCTGGCCAGAGCCGACCCTGGCCAGGATTCACCTGGCCGACTGGCGGGACGATTCCGCCCGTCATGCGCCTCGATCATGTGCTGGTCTCGCGGACGGCCACCGTGCGCGTGGCTCGTGCCATACGCGTACCGCGTACCGATCACCTCGGCGTGCTCGCCACCATCGACTTTCACGCCGTGGACACAGCCGTCGAGGCGGTGTCACGGGCAGAGCGCGGGCGAGGATGAAGGCCAGGGTGGCGGCGCCGAATGATTCGCCCACCTGCTGGATGACTTAACGAATGCCTGTCACAAAGGCTTCTGGCGACGACGTACCGGCGGCATCGCGACGATAACGAGGAGCGCCAGGACATACGACCAGTACGGCACCTGGACGGCAGCCTTTGCCGCGGAATCGGGTAATGGCACCGAGCACCACGAGGGCCGTCGCGATAGCACACGGTTCGTCGATCAGGGCTCGCGGCACGAAGCTCATTCCATGCCACGGGATCGTGTGATCCGCGGTCACGATGGCGGCGATGAGGGCGAGCGAGACTATGCGCTTCGAGTCAAGCCTGGCCAGCCACCTCAGCAGTCCATCCTGGTGCAGGGGAAGAACCAAACGACTCGCCCGGTTTCCGAGGTTCATCGTGGTACCGGAGTCCCCCCATACATGCCAGGCAGTCCGGCCAGGCGACCGATTCTAGTACGGCATCGCAGCGTGACGACGATGAGATTGCTCTGCGCGCCCGTGACCTCCGCGCACGGCCAGCCGCGTTGCGCAGCGCCACCCGGAGATAAGACGATCCGGAATTACCGGCCGAAAACCGGCAAAGAGTTA
>JASHVM010000219.1:0-3124 GCA_030044595.1 Streptosporangiaceae bacterium | reverse complement strand
GAGGCGGGGACCGGCTACTTCGACCTGGTCACCGCCGCGATCTCGCCGCACGCCGAAACGGTGGCGCTCGCGGGCTCGACCGAAGCCGAGCAGTTCCACGCCGCCTGACCGCCCGGAACCGGCGGTTGAGGCGCGCGGCCCGGGCGCGCGGCCCGGGCGGTCAGAAGAAGTCGGACGTGTCGCCCAGGCTTCCCGTTCCCGCGGCGCCCGCGGGATCGGCGGGACCCCACGGAGCCTGAGCCTGCCCGGGCTCGACCGGTGGCTGCGGCTTGGTCTGGTTCCAGTCGAACAGCAGCCCGCCGGCGGCCATGGTCTGGGTGTCCTGCAGATCGGGGTAGACCGCCTCGGCCGCCTCGGCCGCCTCGTAGGGCACGGGCGCGGCCGCGACGGGCCTGCTCCGCCAGCGGGACGGCACGAACAGCGGGACGATCATCGCCATGCCCAGCATGGCCAGTACCCCCGCGAAGAGCAAGGCCTCGAAACCTGAGCCGTAGGGATGGGTCCTCAGCGGGGTGTAGCGGATCGCGCGCCTGACGCTGAACAGGTACAGCCCCGTCCAGCCGAGCAAGGCGAGCCCAGGTAGGCCGGATGCGAGCGGGGAGATCCGCGGCACCGCGATCAGTATCCCGGCCAGCAGGCCGACGGCCAGCAGCACGCCGAATCCCTCGAGGACGGCATGGTCGTGAATGAGGGAGCCGCCGGCTGGCAGTGGCCCGCCCCTGGCCGGCGCGGCGAGCAGCTTCAGGTAGCCCCATGAGGCCGCGAAGAACAGCGTGGCGGCCATGACGATGGCCAGCAGGACACCAACCAGATGGCGCATATCGCTCAACCCCTTAGCGGTCCACAGACCGAAGCTTACGGCCGGGCGCGCCGCTCGTCATGGGACGTTTCGACCTCGTCATGACCTTGAACGCAGCGTGACCGGCAGCCGGAGCCAGATGACCACGCTTATCGGGGCATCTTTCCGGACTGTGCCTGCCAGGCGGGAAGCCCGGGCTAGCACGTAAGCTGACCGGGTGCGCATTCACGCCATCTTCGGGGGAATCGGCGCCTTCGCCGTCAAGTTCCGCTGGGTTGTCATCGCAGCCTGGCTCGTCGCGGCGTTCGCCGTGCCGCGCTTCCTGCCGTCACTGGCCAGCGTCACCCAGGGCAACAACAGCGCGTTCCTGCCCGCCAGCGCGCCCAGCGAGCAAGCCGCACAGCTCGCGGCGCCGTTCGGGACCACGAACCTGATTCCGGTGCCCGTGGTCGCCGCGGTCAACCAGGGCACCCTGACGGCCGCGGACGAGGCCTGGCTGACAACGCTGCAGCACGACCTCGGCACCGTTGCGACCGTCACCACGGTAAAGGATCTCGGCCGGTCCGCCGACGGGGAGGCCGCGCAGCTGCTGGTGCTGTCCGACGTCAACGGCAGTGACGCGGCCGGCGAGACCACGCTGGTGGACGACCTGCGCGCGGAGATCGCGCGCGCCGGCCCTCCGGCGGACATGCAGGTGCACCTGGCCGGTGACATCGCCATCAACGTTGACCAGCAGGCGAAGTCCGGCACCACGGGAAACCAGATCGAGTTCGCGTCCGTGGTGTTCATCCTCATCCTGCTGGCGCTGATCTTCAGGGCGCTGCTCGCGCCGCTGATCACGCTCATCCCCGCGTTCTTCGCCGTGGCCATCTCCGGGCCGCTCGTCGCTGAGGCGGCACACGCGGGCCTGAAGGTCTCCCAGCTCGCCCAGCTAATGCTGATCGTGCTGGTGCTCGGCGCGGGCACGGACTACGGCCTGTTCCTCGTGTTCCGCGTCCGGGAGAACCTGCGCGAGGGGACGGAGCCGAAGGAGGCGGTGCGCGCGGCCGTCACCCGGGTCGGCGAGACCATCACGTTCTCCGCGCTGACGGTGATCGCCGCGCTGTTGTCGCTGCTCGTCGCCACCTTCCAGATCTACTCCGAGCTCGGCATCCCGCTGGCCATCGGGATCGGCACGATGCTGCTGGCCGGGCTCACCCTGCTGCCCGCGCTGCTCGCGGTGTTCGGCCGGGCGACGTTCTGGCCGAGCAAGACCCGGGAGGGCACCGGCAAGGCCGGCCTGTGGGGTCGGATCGCAACGAGGATCGTGCGCAGGCCCGCGGTGCCGCTCGCCATCGGCGTGGTCGGCCTGGGTGCGCTGGCGGTGGCGGTGAGCGCATACCAGCCCGGCGGTTTCGGCGGAGCCATCACCGCGCCGACCGGGAGCGATTCCGCGGCGGGCACCGCGCTGCTCGCCAAGCACTTCCCGGCCAGTTCGGCCAACCCGACGAACCTCGTCTACAAGCTGCCCCGACCGGCCTGGGAGAACCCGGACCCGATCGCCGCGGCGACGGATCAGCTTAAGGCCAGCGGGCTGTTCACCGGCGTCACCGGGCCGCTGAACCCGTCGGGCGTGACGCTGACGTCGGCCCAGTACACCGCGCTGCACTCGCTGCTGGGAAACGCGGCGGATCTGCCCGCCGTCCCGCCGGCGCACCTGACCATTCCGCTCCAGGCCTACGAGGTGTACAGGGCGACCGCGCAGTACGTCAGCCCGGACGGGATGACGATCCAGTACGAGACAGGCCTGAAGGCGGGCGACCCGTCCACCACGGCCGCGATGAACGCGGTGCCCTCCGTCCGCGCCGAAGCGGCGGCGGCGGCCAAGACCCTCGGCGCCACCGACTGGGGGGTCGGTGGTGAGGCGCCGGCGTTCTACGACATCAGCCAGATCTCCGACAGCGACCTCGCGCACGTCATCCCGGTCGCGATCGTCGTGATCGGCCTGCTGCTCTGCCTGGTGATACGCTCGTTGATCGCGCCGATCTACCTGATCGCGTCGGTGGCGCTGTCCTTCTTCGCCGCGCTCGGGCTGTCCGTCATCATCTTCATGAAGATCGGCGGGGACAGCGGCCTCACCTTCATCCTCCCGTTCCTGATGTTCATCTTCCTGCTCGCGCTCGGCGAGGACTACAACATCCTCGTGATGAGCAGGATCAGGGAGGAGGCTCATCATTACCCGCTACGGGAAGCAGTCGCCCGGGCCGTCGGTGCTACCGGTACGACCGTGACCTCGGCCGGGCTGGTGCTGGCCGGCACGTTCTCGGTGTTCGCGGTCATCGGCGG
>JASHVM010000218.1:0-4540 GCA_030044595.1 Streptosporangiaceae bacterium | reverse complement strand
GGCCGTCGCGCCGCTGATCGTGCTGATCATCGGGGTCGGGGTCTATCCCAAGCCGGTGCTGGACATCATCAACCCCGCGGTCAGCGTGACGATGAAGCAGGTCGGCGTGTCGAATCCGGCGCCCGCGCATCCCGCGCCGGGGTATCCCGGGTACACCACGACCTCGGTGTACCTGAAGGCCGCGCAGAAGGGAATCGCACCGTGACCGCCGCCCTCGCGGCGCACGCCGCCGTGACCAGCACCGTCAGCGGCGCGATTCCGGCGCCGAGCATCGAGTGGGGCCAGCTCTCCCCGATCGTGGTCGTCTTCGCGGCCGCGATAGTCGGTGTCCTGGTCGAAGCGTTCGCGCCGCGCGACCTGCGCCGTCCCATCCACCTGATGCTCGCGCTGGGCTCGCTGGCCGTCGCCTTCATACTGACCATCGTCGTCGCCTCGTCCAGCACGATCTTCGCCCACGGCAGCCCCGGCCACATCGCCGCGATGGGCGCGGTCGCGGTGGATCGCCCCACCTTGTTCATCCAGGGCACGATCCTCGTCCTCGCCTTCGTCAGCGTGCTGCTCATCGCCGACAACAGCAACAGCCCGTTCGCCGCGCAGGCCGCCGCGCCGCCCGGCAGCCCGGAAGAGCGCGAGGGCCTGGCCGCCGGGATGATGCACACCGAGATCTTCCCGCTCACGCTGTTCGCGGTGGGCGGGATGCTGCTGTTCCCGGCCGCCAACGACCTGCTCACCATGTTCGTGGCCCTGGAGGTGCTGTCGCTGCCGCTGTACCTGCTGTGCGGGCTGGCCAGGCGCCGCCGCCTGCTGTCGCAGGAGGCGGCCATGAAGTACTTCCTGCTCGGCGCCTTCTCCTCGGCCTTCTTCTTGTTCGGCATCGCCATGCTCTACGGGTTCGCGGGGTCGGTCTCGCTGTCGGCTATCGCGTCGACCGCGGCCAGCAACACCTCGAACTCGACCCTGCTGCTCGCGGGGATCGCGCTGACCGGCATCGGGCTGCTGTTCAAGATCGGGGCGGTGCCGTTCCAGGGCTGGAAGCCCGACGTGTACCAGGGCGCGCCGACCCCGGTGACCGCGCTGATGGCGTCCTGTGTCGTGGTGTCGGCGTTCGGCGCGCTGCTGCGCGTGTTCTACGTCGCGTTCGGCAACCTGAGCTGGGACTGGCGCCCGGCGATGTGGGTGATCGCCGTCCTCACCATGGTCGTGGGCGCGGTCATCGCCATCACCCAGACCGACGTGAAGCGGCTGCTCGCCTACTCTTCGATCGCGCACGCCGGGTTCGTGCTGACCGCGGTCATCGCGGTCAGCGTCGCGGGGCTGTCCAGCAGCCTGTTCTACCTGGCCACCTACGGGCTGACCACGGTGGGCGCGTTCGCGGTGATCACCCTGGTCCGGGACACCGGCGGCGAGGCCGGGCACCTGTCCCGGTGGGCCGGCCTGGGCCGGCGCTCGCCGCTGGTCGCGGGCATCTTCGCGCTGTTCCTGCTGACCTTCGCCGGCATCCCGCTGACCAGCGGCTTCACCGGGAAATTCGCGGTCTTCTCGGCCGCGATCGCGTCCGGCGAGACGGCGCTGGTGATCGTCGGCGTGCTGGCCAGCGCGATCGCGGCGTTCTTCTACGTCCGCGTGATCGTGCTGATGTTCTTCAGCGACCCGGTCCCGGACGGGCCGGAAGTGGTGGTGCCGAACGTGTTCAGCGGCGTGGCCGTCGGCCTCGGCGTCGCGGCGACCCTGGTGTTCGGCATCGTGCCGGAACCGCTCCTGAGCCTGGCCAGTCACGCGGCGAATCAGCTGTTCGTCGCCTGATCGCCCGCCCGCGGGGACCCGAGGGCGGGCTCGGGGAGAACGCAGAGCCCCCCGGCGGCGCGATACCGCGGCGAGTACCGCAGCGGGCCGACGGGGGGTTCCGGGGGGGTCGCCCCGCCCGGGCCGACAGGGAACGGGCATACTCGAAAGCTCGAGGCGTTCGCGCGTGCCGATGACGTGGAGTGCATGTGATCACCGCAGTTCCGGTAGATTTCCCCGACTCCACCCTGGCCGCGGAGGTGCTGGACGACCTGGCCCGGGTCGAGGCCTTGCTGAGCCGGACGGCGCATCCCGGCGAGGAGCTGCTCACCGAGGCGTCCAGGCACCTGATCTCGGCGGGCGGCAAGCGGTTCCGGGCCATGCTGGTGCTGCTGGCGGCGCAGTTCGGTGACCCGAAGGACCCGCGGATCATCCAGGCGGCGGTGGCGATCGAGCTCACCCACCTGGCCACGCTGTTCCACGACGACGTGATGGACGAGGCCGAGGTGCGGCGCGGCCGCCCGTCGGCGAACTCCCGGTGGAGCAACTCGATCGCGATCTTGACCGGGGACTTCCTGTTCGCCCAGGCGTCCCGGATCCTGGCCGACCTGGGCCCGGACGCGATCAGGATCCAGGCCGAGACGTTCGGCCGGCTGGTGGACGGGCAGATGGCGGAGACCATCGGCCCGAGCCCCGGCCAGGACCCGCTCGACCACTACATGCACGTGATCACGGAGAAGACCGGATCGCTGATCGCCACGTCGGGGCGGTTCGGCGCGCTGTTCTCCGGCGCGCCGCCGCAGGTCGCGGAGCCGATCGCGCGCGCGTGCGAGCAGATCGGCGTCGCCTGGCAGCTGTCCGACGACGTCATCGACATCGCCAGCGACCCGGCCCAGTCGGGCAAGACGCCCGGCACCGACCTGAAGCAGGGCGTGCGGACCATGCCGGTGCTGTACGCGCTGCGCGCGGCGCAGCGGTCCGCGGCGCCGTCGGCCGCCGACGCGCGGCTGCGCTGGCTGCTGGACGAGGCCGACCTGGCCGACGAGGCGCTGCTGACCGAGGCGCTGGCGCTGCTGCGCGGCCACCCGGCCGTGGCCGAGTCCCGCGCGGACGTGCTGGGCTGGGCGCAGGGGGCCAGGAACGAGATCATGGCGCTGCCGGACGTGCCCGCCCGGGCGGCGTTCCTCGCGCTCTGCGACTTCGTGGAGAAGCGGACCGGCTGAGGCCCGGCGGCCGCCTGGAACACGTTCCGGTCGCGGGTGGTTACACTCCCGGGAGCGTTGTCCAGCACCGGCCGAGCGAGAGCCCTGGCGCGCGGCAGTACCGGCGAGAACCCGCCGAAGATCTGGCTGGCGCGGACCTTCAGACAAAACACGAGGTGAAACGTGATGGGGATGTTCGGATCACGCAAGTCCCGGCAGGTCGACCCGGCCCAGGCGCTGCCCGGACGGCAGCAGCCGATGCCGGTGGCGGAACGGCACGTGGTACTCGGCTCGAGGCTCGCGCCGCCGTACCCGGAGGGCACCGAGGTGGCCGAGTTCGCGCTCGGCTGTTTCTGGGGCGAGGAGAAGACGTTCTGGCAGGTTCCGGGCGTCGTGTCGACCTCCGTCGGCTACGAGGGCGGGTACACGCCGAACCCGACGTACGAGGAGGTCTGCAGCGGCCTGACCGGGCACGCCGAGACGGTCCGAGTGGTCTTCGACCCGAGCCGGGTGTCTTACCAGACGCTGCTCAAGGTGTTCTGGGAGTCGCACGACCCGACCCAGGGCATGCGGCAGGGCAACGACGTCGGCACCCAGTACCGGTCGGTGATCTTCTACCGGTCCGAGCAGCAGCGCGAGGCCGCCGAGGAATCGGCCAAGGTCTACGCGAAGTCACTGGCGGCGGCGGGGTACGGGCCGGTCACCACCGAGATCGTGCCCGCGGGGGAGTTCTACTTCGCCGAGGACTACCACCAGCAGTACCTGTCGGACGCGAAGAACCCGTACGGCTACTGCCCGGATCACGGCACGGGCGTGTCCTGCCCGGTGGGCGTGGTCCGCGCCGACGGCTGACCGGGTCGCCGAGGCCCGGCCGGGCGGCTACTTCGCGTCCGGGTCCTGGGTCAGTTGACTTCCCAGGTGTCGTTGCCCGCGAGCAGGGCGGCCAGGTCTCCCGGGCCGCTGTGCTGGCGCGCGGCGGCGATCTGCGCCGCCATGAGCTGGTCGTAGCTGGCCTGCTCGACCTGCCGGAAGACCCCGACCGGAGTGTGCCGGAAGTCGGCTGTGTCCAGCCGGGACAGGGCGAACGCGTAGGACGGGTCATCGCGGTGCGCGTCGTGCGTGATCAGCGTGTCCGGGTCGGCGCCGGTCACGTCGGCGGCCTCGAGCTGCCCGTGCCTGCCGAACCGCAGGCCCAGGGACGAGCCCGGCCCGAACCGGATCGGCTCGCCGTGCTCGAGCTTGATCAGCCGCTCGCCGGCCGCGGCCGGCTCCTTCAGCGGCTCGAACGCGTCGTCGTTGAAGATCGGGCAGTTCTGGTAGATCTCGATGAACGCGGCGCCCTGGTGGTCTGCGGCGGCGCGCAGCACCGAGGTCAGGTGCCTGCGGTCGGAGTCGATCGTCCGCGCGACGAAGCTCGCGTCGGCGCCGAGCGCGAGTGATACCGGGTTGAACGGGTGGTCCAGCGAGCCGAACGGCGTCGACTTGGTGACCTTGCCCTGCTCGGAGGTTGGCGAGTACTGGCCCTTGGTCAGCCCGTAGATCCTGTTGTTGAACAG
>JASHVM010000217.1:0-14399 GCA_030044595.1 Streptosporangiaceae bacterium | reverse complement strand
ATGCCGAACTTCTTGGCCAGCACGAAGTGCCCGGTCTCGTGCAGCATGACGGAAAAGAGCAGGGCGATCAGGAAGATGACCCAGCCGATCAGGTCCATCCCGTCGTCCTTCCTAAGGGTTCAGCTCCCGCGCCCGCCGCCGGGCCCAGTCATCGACGGCCAGCACGTCCGCGACGCTCGTCACTTGCGTGCGCGCGGGGTCATGCTCAGAGAGTATCCGGGCCACGGTGTCAACAATCCGAGTGAAGCTGATGCTTCCCGCCAGGAAGCCGGCGACGCATTCCTCATTCGCCGCGTTGTACACGGCCGGCGCGGTCCCGCCGGCCGCGGCCGCCTCCCGGGCCAGCGCGACCGCGGGGAACGCCGCGTCGTCGAGCGGCTCGAAGGTCCACGCCGCCACCGCCGACCAGTCCAGCGCGGGGGCGGCGTCCGGCACCCGGTCGGGCCAGCCCAGGCCCAGCGAGATCGGCAGCCGCATGTCCGGCGGGGAGGCCATGAGGACCGTGGCGCCGTCGGCGAACTCCACCATGGAATGCACGATCGACTGCGGGTGCACCACCACGTCGATCCGGTCCAGGCCGAAACCGAACAGCAGGTGCGCCTCGATCACCTCCAGGCCCTTGTTGACCAGGGTCGCGGAGTTGATCGTGACCAGCGGGCCCATATTCCAGGTGGGGTGGGCCAGCGCCTGCTGCGGCGTGACCCCCGCCAGGGCATCCCGGCTGCAGCCGCGGAACGGCCCGCCGCTCGCGGTCAGCACCAGCCGCCGCACCTCGGAATGACGCCCGGCCCGCAGGCACTGGGCGATCGTGGAGTGCTCGGAGTCCACCGGCACGATCTGCCCGGGCTTGGCCCGGCTGGTCACCAGCTGCCCGCCGACGATCAGCGATTCCTTGTTGGCCAGCGCGAGCACCCGCCCGGCGTCGAGCGCCGCCAGCGTGGCCCGCAGCCCGGCCGCCCCCGTCACCCCGTTGAGCACCACGTCGCAGGGCCACCGGGCCACCTCGCAGACCGCGTCGGGTCCGGCCATCACCTCGGGCATCTCGCTGGGGGCACGCAGGGACCCAGCGGGGGTACCACGGCCCGTTCGGGGAAAAAGAGGGCGAAGGGCGGCGAGCAAGTCGGCCGCGGCGGCCGGGCTGGCTACGGCGACCGCCGCCACCCCGAACTCGGCCGCCTGCCGGGCCAGCACGTCCGGGTTCCCGCCGCCCGCGGCCAGCGCCGCCACCCGGAAGCGGCCCGGGTTGCGCCTGACGATGTCGAGCGCCTGGGTGCCGATCGAGCCGGTCGAGCCGAGGATCACGACGTCGCGCGGTTTGGAGGCCACGGGCCCATTGTCCGTCACCGGGCGGTCTGGGCGCACGCGGGTCCTGACGCGCGCGTCGGAACGGTACCGGCTGGCGCGCCGGCCCGGTCAGGACAGCGACGAGATCTGGCGGGCCAGCGCGAAGTCGGCGGCGGTCAGGCCGCCCGCGGAGTGGGTGCTCAGGATCAGCGTCACGCGGTTCCACTCGATGGTGATGTCCGGGTGATGGTTGGCGCGTTCGGCCAGGTAGGCGACGGCTCCAAGGAACAGCAGGGCGTCACGGAAGTCGGCGCGCACGATGACCGCCTTGATCGAGCTGCCGTCGCGGCTCCAGCCTGGGGCGGCGGCGAGCTCGGCGGTGATCTGGGGCTCGGTGAGAAGGTCCATGATTACGGCATACCATTCGCAGGTGACATCAGGGGACTCGCAGGTGGAATCATCATCCGAACGGCCGAGGCAGACACCGCTGCGCCGGGTGCACGAGCGCCTCGGAGCGACCATGACCTCCTTCGCAGGCTGGCAGATGCCGCTGCGCTACACCAGCGAGACGGCCGAGCACCAGGCGGTACGGCACGCGGCCGGCCTGTTCGACCTCTCGCACATGGGCGAGATCCTGGTGACCGGGCCTGACGCCGGCGCGGCGCTGGACTACGCGCTGACCGGGTACCTGTCCACCGTGCCGGCCGGGCGCGCACGGTACACGATGATGTGCGCGGCCGACGGCGGCGTGCTCGACGATCTCGTCGTGTACCGGCAGGGCGAGCAGGAGTTCCTGGTCATCGCGAACGCCGCGAACACCGGAACCGTTTACAGCCAGCTACGCGACCGGGCGGCCGGCCATGAGGCGGCGGTCACCGACGCGACGAGCGACTACGCGCTGATCGCCATCCAGGGACCGGCCGCGGCCGGGATCCTCGCCCCGCTCGCCGGGCTCGACCTGAGCGGCATCAAGTACTACGCGGGCGCGTTCGGCGACGTCGCCGGGCGCGCGGGGTGGGTGGCGCGCACCGGCTACACCGGCGAGGACGGCTTCGAGGTGTTCTGCCGGCCCGAGGATGCTCCGGGCATCTGGGACGCGCTGGCCGCCGCCGGTGCGCCGGCCGGCCTGGTACCGGCGGGCCTGGCGGCGCGCGATACGCTCCGGCTTGAGGCCGGCATGCCGCTGTACGGCAACGAGCTCGGCCCGGACATGACACCTTTCGAAGCGGGGCTAGGGCGGGTGGTGAAATTCGACAAGCCCGGTGACTTCGTCGGCCGCGAGGCCCTCGCCGCCCGGCGACCCCGGCAGCGGCTCGTCGGCCTGACCCTGCGGTCCCGCCGGATAGCAAGGCACGGCTATCCGGTCCTGGCGGGCGGCCGTGGCCGCGCGGGGGAATCCGGGGAGGACCTTCCCCCGGGCCAGCGCATCGGCGTCGTGACCAGCGGCGCCCCGTCTCCGACGCTCGGCGTACCGATCGCGATGGCCTACCTGCGCGCCGACACCAACCTTGATGATTTCGAATTCACCGTGGACATCAGGGGCGAAGCTGTCCCGGCCCACCTGAAGGACCTGCCGTTTTACTCCAGGAGACGATAACGATGAGTATTCCAGCCGAGTTGCGCTACACCCCTGAGCACGAGTGGGTGTCCCTCGAGGGCACTTCGGCGTCGGTCGGCATCACCGAGTACGCGGCCCAGCAGCTGGGCGATGTCGTCTACGTATCCCTGCCCGCCCCCGGCACGACCGTCACGGCGGGCGAACCCTGCGGCGAAGTCGAATCGGTCAAATCGGTCAGCGACCTCTACTCTCCGGTGGACGGCGAGGTCACCGAGGTCAACACCGAGCTGGAGGACGACCCCTCGCTGGTCAACGCCGAGCCCTACACGGCCGGCTGGATGTTCCGCGTGCGGGTTCCCGAGGACGGCAGCGGCGACGCGGCCCTGCCGCCCGACCTGCTGTCCGCGGCCGAATACGAGGAACTGACCAGGAGCGCAGGCTAGCCGCGCGGCGGCCGGTCTTCGCTAAGCCGCCTTGGTGCCGTCGGCGGCTGGCGCCATCACCTGGCCGCTGACCTCCTCGGTGCGTTCTGGCAGCAGCAGGACGGCGCCGATGAGGAAGCACACCGCGCCGATCAGGGTCTGCGCGTCGGCCCGTCCGGCGTTGTGCACCTGGCCGGTGAGCGGGTTGATGTAGCCCGCCACGGCGGAGATGCCGAAGGCGATGGACCCGATCAGGTTGAGCAGCGTAATCCACCAGGAATACGACCGCGGGCGCCAGGCCAGCCAGCCGTGGCAAACCTCGTACCAGGCCAGCACGCTGGACACCAGAAAGCAGACCGAGCCGATCGCATCGGGTCGCCACTCGTGCTGGTGAGCGGTCTGCGCGGACAGGTCGGTCACCATGGCGACCCCGGTGCTGACGTTGAAGTACAAGGTGCCGACGAGCTGGACCGCGGTGGCCCACCAGTCGATCCGTCCCGGCTGGTAGACGAAGAAGCGGCGGCGCGCGGGGTTCAGCGCCTCCGGAGCGGCGTCGACCGCCTCCCGGTAGCTCAAGAACGAGGCCGAGGTGAAAAACAGCGAGCCGACGAAGTAGGTGACGGTGTCCGCGGAGGTCCCGACCGCGCTGGCGTACCCCGGCACCGAGCCGATCGCGAACAGCAGCGATCCGACGGCGAACAGGATCGCGATCCACCAGCCACGCGCCGTGGGCGCCCACCACGTCGAGCCGACGGTTGACTTCTGGTGCTTGCGGTGGTGGCGGGACTCCCACCGGACGATCACGCCATCGGGGCGGATGCGGTCCACAAACGTCGCGGGGGCGCCGATGCTCAGGGCGCGACTGCCGTTGTCCCGTCCGGGCATCAACGCGTCCTTCCTGCTCGGGTCGAAAAAAAAAAGCTTCCCAGGACGGCCTGCGTATCCAGCCGCAGAGGTCAGTGCCGACGGCGGCGCAGGAGGATCAGAGCGGTGACGCCGATGGCTACCGCGGCGGCCGCGGCACCGGCCATTATCGGGTCGATCTGGCTGGCGCGCTCACGGACTTCCTCCAGGGCGCGTTGGGCCTGGCTGACGCGCTCACGGACTTGCTCAAGAGCGCGTTCAACGTTCTTCTTCGGGCTCACCCGGTCGGTTATGGCGTCGATGGTGCTCGCCAGTTGCGCGCGGGTACGGTCGATGTCCGCCACCAGCGCGTCCGGATCGACAGGCTTGGATTCGGTCTCCGCGTCAGCCATGGGTGCTCCGTTCCCCGGGCAGGCCACTATCTTAACAAGGCGGCTATTTTGCCAGATCGACCGCGACTGTTACATCACCTGGTGCCTTGACGACGCCGGCGCTCATGGCGGTGGTGGCTGGCCTGGACGTTATGGGGGATTATGGACGGCTCTGGAGCTTACGGGAGGCTGTGCTGCCGCATCGTCCGCCGTCATACCCAGTGATCTAATAAGTCTGAGTTTCGGCAAACCCCGGGCCGGGCCGCTCGCGCTGATTTATGCTGCTCAAGGACCAAGGGGAGGGGGACCGGAACCGGCGTACGCGCACGTCCCGGCCGCGGCCGGGACGTGCGCCGCCGGCGGACTGCCCTCCCCTTTTGCGTGCGAGGAAGGGTTAGCCCATGACTACCAGGCGTTTGCGCGGTGTGGCGCTGCTGGTCACGGCCGCGACGCTGGTGTTCGCCGCCGGATGCTCGGGCGGCGGAAGCGCGGCGGGCCCGCCGAACGTGGAGAAGCCGAACCTTAACGTGGCCGTGGTGCCGGCCCTGGACTCCGCGGGCTTCTTCGTCGCGCTCTACGAGGGCCTGTTCAAGGCCGAGGGGCTGAACGTCCACTTCACCCCCGCCACGAGCAGCGATGACGTGATCAGCGCGCAGGTCAAGGGCAGCTACGACATCACCGGCGGTAACTACGTCTCCTACATCCAGTGGGAGCAGGAGGGCAAGGCGAATCTGGACATCTTCGCCGAGGGATCGGTGATGGAGCCGGGAGACCAAGGCATTTACACGATGCCGGGCTCGCGCATCACCACCCTGGCCGACCTGGAAGGCAAGACCGTCGCGATCAACGCGCCGGACAACATCTTGTACCTGCTGGCCGCGTCGGTCCTGGCCGAGCACGGGATCGACCCGCGCACGGTGCACTTCGTCACCACCTACTCGTTCCCGCAGATGCCGGCCGCGCTCAAGTCCGGCGCGATCGACGCGGCGGTGCTGCCCGAGCCGTTCGCCAGCGTCGCCGAGCAAACTGACGGCGCGGTGCCACTGGTCGACCTGGATCAGGGCGCGACCACGAGCTTCCCGGTCGAGGGGTACGTGGTGACCAAGCAATGGGCCGAGAAGTACCCGCACACGCTGGCCGCGTTCTACAAGGCGCTGGAAGAAGGCCAGGAGATCGCCGACAGCAACCGGACCGCGGTCGAGCAGGCCTTCGAGGACCTGCCGATGAAGCCGGTGCCGCTGGGCGTGTCCAAACAGACCGCGGCGGTCATGGCGCTGGATAACTATCCGTTCACCACAGGTCCCGCCGGCTCGGTAGACCCGGTCCGCCTGCAGCGCGTGGTCGACGTCATGCAGCAGTTCCTCGCCTTCCCGAAGTTCAACATCAACACGATGCTGATCGGCGGCTGAGCGCAACCCGCCGCATCCTGCTCTAGCCGCGTGAAATAGCCGGCTCACGCCGGCCGCGCTAGGCTGGAGGCGGATCGCGTGCACGGGAGGTGCCGGTGGCGACAGGGCCGGGACACCAGGTCGCGGCGGGCCACGGCCGGCTGCGGACGTCGCGCGCCGACCGCGAGCAAGCGATCGAGGTGCTCAAGGCCGCGTTCGTGGAGGACCGGCTCACCAAGGATGAGCTCGATGCGCGGGTAGCCGAGGCGCTCGCGTCGCGGACCTACGCCGACCTCGCCGCGCTCACCGCCGACATCCCCGCCGGGCCGGGCGCGGTTCCGCCGCCCAAGCCCGCCCGGGCCCAGGGCCGCAACCCGGCGGGAACGGGCGCCTGCGTGCTCGTCGCAGCGACCGTCCCGACCGCGGGCCTGTGGGCCGGCGCATTGTTCTCCCAAACCGACAACCAGGCACTATCCGGCTTCCTCGCCACGTTCACCTGCATCTGGCTCGGGGTCGTGATCTTCACCGTGGCCGTGATGCTCGAAGCACGGCGGCAGGAGCGCGCTGGCGGACAGCGACCGCCAGCCGTCGGCCCAGACGTCCGGGCCGCCGGCCGGGCCGGGCGGTTCCCGCAGGTCGACCGCGGTCAGCAGCACACCGCCGAGGCCACCCGGCCGGACCCGCGTCCTTGGCTCATCCTGGGCTGGTAAGCAACACTGAGGCATGGACGCGCAGCCGGATATCGTGTCGTCCGGACCGCGAGGGCGCCCCGGCGCCCGATGGCCGGGACCCGGCCGTCGCGGCTGGACCGCGATAGTCATCGTCGTCCTGCTGGCGTGCTTGGGCGTGACCATCACCCTGGCCCTGCTGGTGGCGCAACGGGACGACACGATCAACGATCTGCGCGGGGCGCTGCAGAAGGCCCGCTACCCGGCCCCGGCCAGCGCGCCGCCATCCACCGTGATCGGCAGCGCCGCGTTCACCCTTCCCGACGTGGCGGCCGGCTCGTTCTCCGTGGTCGCCGTCGGTATCCGCCCCGCGCCGGGCTCGGCCGCGGTTACCTGGCTGTTCGTGTACGGGCAGCACGCCCAGCCCGGTGAGCGCTACGGCGTGATCGAGGACACCTGCGGCGGACAGTACGTCGCCGCGTACGACGTGGCCCACGGCACCGCGGACCGAGCGGGTGACCTCACGATCGTGGCGCCCGACCTGGCCATCAACCCGGTGGATCCGGATGTCTGGATCCTGCTGTACCGGTGGGACGACGGCGCGCCGCTGGGCGGCGTCCAGGGCCCGCTGACCGGCGGCGGCGCCAGGATCTTCCGCTCCACCGCGCCGTGCTGAGCGTCGGCCGGGCGAACTGGTGCGGGCGGGGGGATTCGAACCCCCACGGTGTCGCCACCAACAGGACCTAAACCTGCCGCGTATGCCGTTTCGCCACGCCCGCCGGGTGCCTTGGCCGTTAGCAACGGTACCGTCTAGGCCCCGATCTCGGCCCGCAGCCTCGCGACGTGCCCGGTCGCCTTGACGCCGTACATCGCCTTCTCGATTACGCCGCTGGCGTCGATCACGAACGTGGACCTGATCACGCCGACGGTCGTCTTGCCGTAGAGCTTCTTCTCCCCGTACGCGCCGTAGGCCTGCAGGACGGCGCGGTCAGGGTCGGACAGCAGCGGGAAGGTCAGGCCCTCTTTGTCGCGGAACTTGGCCAGCTTGGACGGCTGATCGGGGGAGATGCCGAGCACCGCGACACCGGCGTGGTTCAGCTCAGCGAGGTTGTCACGGAAGTCGCAGGCTTCCTTGGTGCAGCCCGGAGTCAGCGCGGCCGGGTAGAAGTACACGATGACCCGCTGACCGCGGAATGAGGACAGCGAAACCTGGTGACCGTCCGCGTCGGCCAAGGTGAAGTCGGGTGCTGTATCGCCGGGCGCGAGCCGCCTGTCGGTCACGTGAGCCTCCTTGTGATAAACGGGGCCAGGGCGCGGAAAGCGCGACCGCGATGGCTGATCGCGTCCTTGGCCTCCGGGGTCATCTCCGCGGTCGTCACCTCGAACCCGTCGGGCACGAAGATGGGGTCGTAGCCGAACCCTCCGCTGCCACGAGGAGTGCGCGTCAGCCGGCCCGCCACGTCCCTGGTCACCACCCACTCGCGCGCGCCGTCGGGCGGCAGGACCAGCGCGGCGGCGCACGCGAAATGCGCGCCGAGACGGGCTTCGGGCACCTCGGCGACCTGGGCCAGGACCAGGTCCAGGTTCGCCTGGTCGTCGCCGTGCCCGCCCGCCCAGCGGGCCGACAGCACGCCGGGCATGCCGTTCAGCGAGTCGACGCACAGGCCGGAATCGTCGGCGACGGCGGGCAGGCCGGTGTAGGCGGCGATCGCGCGGGCCTTCAGCAGCGCGTTCTCCTCGAACGTGGCCCCGGTCTCCGGCACGTCCGGCGCGCCGGGAAACGCGCCGAGCCCGGCCAGCGGGACTTGATCGCCGAGGATCCGGGCCAGCTCGCGCAGCTTGCCCTCATTCCTGGTCGCCAGGACCAGCGGTTCAGCGGGCACCGGCGGGCGCGGCGAGGGCTGCGCGCTGCAGCCTGGTCAGCTCGGCGCAGCCGGCCACGGCGAGATCGAGCAGCTGCCCGAGCAGGTCGCGGCTGAACGGCTCGCGTTCGGCCGTGCCCTGGATCTCCACGAAGTCGCCGCCGGCTGTGCACACCACGTTCATGTCGGTCTCCGCCGCCACGTCTTCCTCGTAGCACAGGTCGAGCCGGGGCTCGCCTTCGACGACGCCGACGCTGACCGCGGCCACCGACGTGAGCAGCGGGTCGCCCCTGGTTTTCTTCCGGTTGCTCAGCCAGGCCACGGCGTCGGCCAGCGCGACGTACCCGCCGGTCACCGCGGCGGTACGGGTGCCGCCGTCGGCCTGCAGCACGTCACAGTCGATGACGATCGTGTTCTCGCCGAGCGCCTTATAGTCCACGCACGCCCGCAGCGAGCGCCCGACCAGCCGGGATATCTCCTGCGTCCGGCCGCCGAGCCGACCCTTGACCGACTCGCGGTCGCCGCGGGTGTTCGTGGCCCGCGGCAGCATCGCGTACTCCGCGGTCACCCAGCCGAGGCCGCTGCCCCGCCGCCAGCGCGGCACCTCCTCGGCGACGCTCGCGGCGCACAGCACCCTGGTGCGGCCGAATTCCACGAGCACGGACCCCTCGGCGTGGTCGAGCCAGCCCCGGGTCAGTTTCACCGGCCGTAGTTCAGTTACGGATCGCCCGTCGGGTCGAGACATGACGCACAGCCTATCCGGACCCCAGCACCAGGCCCGAAGCGGCGAGTGAGAGCGGACCGCGGTACACGTCGGCCGCCTCGGACAGGCTTCGGTTCCGGTCGTTCCACGGCACCAGGTGGGTGAGCACCAGCTGCCCGACTCCGGCCCGCGCCGCGTACCGGGCGGCCTGCCGGGCGGACAGGTGCAGGTTCGGCACGTTGGCCGGCCCATCGAGGAACGACGCCTCGCACAACAGCAGTTCCACGCCCTCGGCGAGCCGCGTCAGCGCGTCGCACTCTCCGGTGTCGGCCGAGTAGGCGAGCCGCCAGCCCTCGTGTTCCACCCGGAACCCGAACGTCTCGACCGGGTGGTTCATGTGATCGGTCGTCACGCGGAACGGCCCGATCTCGCGCTCGCCGGGGTCCAGGTCGTGGAAGCCGAACCGGGCCCGGACCGAGGCCAGGTCCTCGCCGCCGAAATCCGTGAGCCGCTCGGCGGTCCCCCGCGGGCCGTAGACGGGGATGGGCGCCCGCGCCCCGCCCGGCGCGTACTGCCGCACTACCCAGTACGAGCCGAGGTCAGCGCAGTGGTCGGCGTGCAGGTGGGACAGGGCGATCGCGTCGACGCCGAACAGGTCCGCGTACCGCTGCAGCGCGCCGAGCGCGCCGTTGCCCAGCTCCATGAGGAGCCGGAACCCTTCGGCTTCCAGCAGGTAGCAGGATGAGGGGCTGTCCGGCCCGGGAAAGCTGCCCGAGCATCCGATCACCGTGACGCGCATGCCTGCAACCCTAGGCCCAGAGCTGGCCCTCCAGCCGGCCTTCGGCTTCTTCCAGCGTTCCGTCGTAGGCGCCGGTGGACAGGTACTTCCAGCCGGCGTCGGCGATCAGCACCACGATGTCGGCCCGCTCACCCTCCGCGACCGCCTTGGCCGCCATGGCCAGGCCGGCGTGCAGGGCGGCGCCCGCCGAAATGCCGGCGAAGATGCCCTCGGACGCGACCAGCTCCCTGGTCCGGCGCAGCGCGTCGGCGGAGGACACGGAGAACCTGGTGGTCAGGACCGATTCGTCATAAAGCTCGGGGACGAAGCCCTCGTCGACGTTGCGCAGCCCGTACACGAGCTCGCCGTACCTCGGCTCGGCGGCGACGATCTTGGCGGCCGGCTTGCGCTCGCGCAGGTAGCGGCCCACGCCCATGAGCGTGCCGGTGGTGCCGAGGCCGGCTACGAAGTGGGTGATCTCCGGCAGGTCCGCGAGTAGCTCCGGGCCGGTCGTCTCGTAGTGCGCGCGGGCGTTGGCCTCGTTGCCGTACTGATACAGCATCACCCAGTCGGGGTGCTCACCGGCGATCTGCTTGGCCAGGCGGACCGCCTCGTTGGAGCCCCCCGCGGCCGGCGACTCGATGACCTCGGCCCCGTACATCCGAAGCAGCTGCCGGCGTTCCTCGCTGGTGTTCTCCGGCATGACCACGATCAGCCGGTACTCGCGCAGCTTGGCCACCATGGCGAGGGAGATGCCGGTGTTGCCGGAGGTGGGCTCGATGATCGTCGATCCGGGCGAAAGCAGCCCGTCCTTTTCCGCCTGCGTGACCATGTAGAACGCGGCCCGGTCCTTGACCGAGCCGGTCGGGTTGCGGTCCTCCAGCTTGGCCCACAGCCGGACGGTGGCCGATGGCGACAGGCGGGGCAAGCCGACCAGCGGCGTACCGCCGAGGGAGTCGAGCAAGTTCTCGTAACGCAAACCGGTGTCCGTTCGGGATAAATATGAAAAGCTCAGCCGGCGCCGCCGGCCACCGCAGGCAGGACGGTGACCGTGTCGCCGTCCCGGACCGGGGTGTCCAAGCCGCCCAGGAAGCGGACATCCTCGTCGTTCAGGTACACGTTGACGAAGCGCCGCAGGCCGCCGTCGTCCAGCAGGCGCTCGCCCAGGCCGCCGTGCTTGCTGTCGAGGTCAGCAATCAGCTCGCCGAGCGTGGATCCGGTGCCCTCGACTTGCTTGGCGCCGTCGGTGTACGCGCGCAAGATCGTCGGGATGCGAACCTCGATGGCCATGAACAACGCTCCTTCAGATTCCTCTTTCACGCCTTCGTTCCCAACCCGGCGCGGCCCGGGATCATTCCACGACGGTGACGGGCTCTTCGGTGACTTCGCCGTCGCGGATCCGGAACGAGCGGAACTCGGTCGGTTGCTCATCCCTGGTCGATACCAGCACGTAGTGCGCTTCGGGCTCGGCGGCGAGCGCGATGTCGGTGCGCGACGGGTACGCCTCGGTCGCGGTGTGCGAATGGTAGATGACCACGGGTTCCTCGTCCCGCTCGTCCATCTCCCGCCAGACCCGGAACTGCTCGGTGGAGTCGAAGCGGTAGAAGGTCGGCGAGCGCTCGGCGTTCATCATCGGGATGAAACGTTCCGGGCGGTCGGTCCCGGCTGGCCCGGCCAGCACGCCGCAGGCCTCGTCCGGGTGGTCCCGGCGGGCGTGGGCCACGATCTTGTCATACAGCTCGCGCGGGATGGTCAGCATGACGTCCGAGATTACGGCCTCAGGCCAGCGCCTGCACCAGCGACTCCTGCACCGCGCCGAGCCAGGCGTACACCTCGAACGCGGTCCACTGCGGGTCCTGCGCGTCCAGGCGCGCCCACTGCTCCTCGAACTCCTCGGTGACGTTCAGGCGGACGCCGAGGGCGAGGCGTACGTCGTTCAGGGCCTTGAGCCAGGCATGAGCCTGGTCGTGCGTGAGCCGGATCCGGCCGCCCGCCTCGGGCAGCGTGTCCAGCATCTCCTGGGCGGCCTGCTGCTTGGCGCTGCGCAGCGCGGGCTCGGTGTACTTGCGGAACTCCCCGGCCGCCTCCGGGTCGTCGCGGTACCCGTCGGGCAACAGCCTGGCGAGCACGGGATCGGACGGCGCTTCGGGCTGGTGCAGCAGGGCCTCGAGAGCGTCGATATCCGCGGCGACGCCGTCGTCGGGCGGGCCGGGGTCGACTGCGGGTTCGTCCGCGGCGATCAGGGTCATGACCTGGCCGACCAGGCTGCGCAGCAAGGATGCCTCAGAGGCGGCGAGCGAGGCCCGCGCGCCGCCGCCCCGAGTCGGCCGGAATGGTTCCACGTCGCAGGGGTCAGTTGTCGTGCTGGATGGTGGCCCACAGGCCGTAGCCGTGCAGCACCTCGACGTTGTGCTCCATCGCCTCCCTGGCTCCGGCCGCGACCACCGCCTTGCCCTTGTAGTGCACGTCGAGCATGAGCCGGGTGGCCTTCTTCTTCGGGTAGCCGAACACCTGCTGGAACACGTACGTTACGTACGACATCAGGTTGACGGGGTCGTTCCACACGATGGTGACCCAGGGCTTGTCCGATACCGGAACATCGGCGGACCGCGGAAGATCCACCTCAGCGGGCGCCACGCTCACAACTACCCACCTCCTACTTCCGTAGTCTTCCACCTGTGACGAATTCGGTGAACCATCAGCCCCCACCCGCAGACGGACCTGCCGCGGTAGAGACTACACGGCCCGGCGCCGCCCAGCCTGGCACGGCACTGCTGACCGACCACTACGAGCTCACCATGGTGCAGGCCTCGCTGCGCAGCGGCGCGGCCGGCCGCAGGGCGATCTTCGAGGTGTTCGCCAGGCACCTGCCGCACGGCCGCAGGTACGGCGTGGTGGCGGGTACCGGCCGGCTGCTCGACGCTCTCGAACGGTTCCGCTTCAGCGGGGATGATCTTGAGTTCCTCGGCAGCGCGGGCATCGTGGACGCCCCGACGCTGGCCTTCCTCGAGGCTTACCGCTTCCACGGAAACATCTGGGGTTACCCGGAGGGCGATACGTACTTCCCCGGCTCGCCGATTCTGGTCGTGGAGGGCACGTTCGCCGAGGCGGTGCTGCTCGAGACCGTCACGCTGTCCGTCCTCAACCACGACAGCGCGATCGCGTCGGCCGCGTCGCGGATGGTCACGGCGGCGGGCGACCGGCCGCTGATCGAGATGGGCTCGCGGCGGACCCACGAGCGGGCCGCGGTGGCGAGCGCGCGGGCCGCCTATATCGCCGGGTTCGCGTCCACGTCGAACCTGCGCGCCCGGCAGGAGTTCGGGGTCCCGAGCGCGGGTACCAGCGCGCACGCGTTCATCCTGGTCCATGACAGCGAGCGGCACGCCTTCGAGACCCAGCTGTCCTCGCTCGGCAAGGCAACGACGCTACTCGTGGATACCTACGACGTGCCGAGGGCGGTACGGACCGCGGTCGAGGTCGCGGGCGAGGACCTCGGCGCGGTGCGGATCGACAGCGGCGACCTGCCGGTGCTGGCCCGGCAGGTGCGCGCGGAGCTGGACTCGCTGGGCGCGGTCAACACCCGGATCATCCTCACCGGCGACCTCGACGAGTACTCCATCGCGGCGCTCGGCGCGGTTCCGGTAGACGGCTACGGGGTCGGTACGTCGCTGGTCACCGGGTCCGGCGCACCGACGGCGGCGCTGGTGTACAAGCTGGTGGCCAGGACCTCTGACGCTGGCCGGGACAGCGCGCTGGAGCCGGTGGCCAAGCGGTCGGTGGGCAAGCCGGGCCGCGGCGGGCGCAAGTGGGCGGTGCGGCACCGTGACGAGCACGGCATCGCGCTGACCGAGCGAATCAGCCTGAGCCCGCCCGATCCCGGGCCGCTGGACCGGGAGATGCTGGTGCCGCTGGTGACCGGGGGCGAGATCGTGAGGCGCGACGGGGTCGAGGCGGCGCGGTCGCGGCACCGTGAGGCGCTGGCCGAGCTGCCGCCGCACGCGCTGCAGCTGTCGCGCGGCTACCCGGCCATTCCCACCGTGTTCGAACCGGACGGGGACGAGTCCTAGGACTTTGTCCCGGCTGCCTGGCCCTTCGTGCCCGGCGCCGGGGCGGTGACCGTTCGTCGGATCGCGACTGCTAACCAACGTGAACGGTCGGCCGGGCCGGCCGCGGCCCGCTATCGGTCGTAAACGGTTGGCCGGGCCGGCCGCGGCCTGCTATCGGTCGTAAACGGTTGGCCGGGCCGGCCGCGGCCCGGCTAGCCTGCTCGCATGCCTGTTGACTTCGCGGACTTCGCCGGCGTGCTCCGAGACCTGGGTGTGGCGGGCCAGGTCAGGGAACTGCCCGAGCCCGCGCCGACGGCCGCGACCGCGGCGGCTCAGCTCGGCTGCGAGGTGGGCGCGATCGCGAACAGCCTGGTCTTCAGCGCTGACGGGGCGCCGCTGCTCGTCATGACCAGCGGCGCTCATCGGGTGGACACGGCCCGGGTGGCGGCGCTGAT
>JASHVM010000216.1:0-3726 GCA_030044595.1 Streptosporangiaceae bacterium | reverse complement strand
AGCCGCTTCTTCAGCTCGCCGACCCGGTTCAGGCTGGACTTCTCCTGCTCCCAGCGCGCGACCAGCGCGGTCAGCTGCTCCTGCCGGTCGGCCATGCTGGCGCGCAGCCGCTCGAGCCGCTCCTTGCTCGCCGCGTCTTCCTGGTTGGCCAGCGCGAGCTCTTCCATCTTCATCCGGTCCACGGCGCGCCGCAGCTCGTCGATCTCAACCGGCTGCGAGTCGATCTCCATCCGGAGCCGGGAGGCGGCCTCGTCGACCAGGTCGATGGCCTTGTCCGGCAGGAACCGGGCGGTGATGTACCGGTCTGACAGGGCGGCGGCCGCGACCAGCGCCGCGTCGGAGATCTGCACCTGGTGGTGCGCCTCGTAGCGGCCCTTGAGCCCGCGCAGGATCGCGATCGTGTCCTCCACCGAGGGCTCGCCGATGAGGACCTGCTGGAACCGGCGCTCGAACGCCGGGTCCTTCTCGATGCGCTCCCGGTACTCGTCCAGCGTGGTGGCGCCCACCATGCGCAGCTCGCCGCGGGCCAGCATCGGCTTGAGCATGTTGCCCGCGTCCATCGCCCCCTCGGCGGCGCCCGCGCCGACGACCGTGTGCAGCTCGTCGATGAACGTGATCACCTGGCCTTCGCTCTGCTTGATCTCGTTCAGCACGGCCTTGAGGCGTTCCTCGAACTCGCCGCGGTACTTCGCGCCGGCCACCATCGAGCCCAGGTCGAGCGCGATCAGCCGCTTGCCGCGCAGCGACTCGGGGACGTCGCCGGCCACGATCCGCTGGGCGAGGCCTTCGACGACCGCGGTCTTGCCCACTCCGGGATCGCCGATCAGCACCGGGTTGTTCTTCGTCCGGCGGGAAAGCACCTGGATGACGCGCCTGATCTCGGTGTCCCGGCCGATGACCGGGTCGAGCTTGCCGTCCCTGGCCTGCTGGGTGAGGTCGATCCCGTACCGCTCGAGCGCCTTGTAGGTGCCCTCCGGGTCCTGGCTGGTGACCCGCGCGCTGCCGCGGATCTGGCTGAACGCCTCGAGCAGCGCGTCCGGGGCGGCCCCGGCCGTGGCCAGGACGGCCTTCGCCTCGCCGCCGTCCACGGCCAGGCCGACGAGCAGGTGCTCGGTCGAGATGTACTCGTCGCCGAGCTGCTTGGCCCGGCTCGACGCGGTGGCGATCGCCGCGAGCAGCGGGCGGGACATTTGCGGTGCGCTGACCGTGGCACCGCGGGCGCGCGGCAGGCGGGCCAGGCGTTCCTCGGCCTGCTTGGCCACGAGCGCCGGATCGGCGCCGACCGCGCGGAGCAGCGGGGCGGTTGTGCCGTCCTCCTGCTCGACCAGGGCCACCAGCAGGTGCAGCGGGTCGACCTGCGGGCTGCCGTCGGCCGCGGCGCGCTGCACCGCGACCGAGAGCGCGTCCTGGCTCTTGTGAGTCAGTTTCTCTTCCATTTAGTTATCTCCTCTGGGCTGCCCAGTCCCGCTGGGCTGCCCAGTCATCGGTTCCCAGGCCGCTGCCCGCGCGTTGCGCACGGGCACCAAGCCGGATTTCGTGTCATTACTGGCCCGGCGCAGCTCGGCCAGCCGGGCCGCCACGGCCCGCGTGGATTCCAGCTCGACGCGCAGCTGCGCGACCTCGGCGTGCAGCTCGGCGACGAGCCGGCGCGCCTGGTCGAGTTCCCGGAGCTGATCGAGGATCAGCTTGATGCCCGAGAGGTTGACGCCCTCTTCCTGGGACAGCCGCTGGATCTCGCGCAGCGCCAGGATGTCCCGCATCGAGTAGCGCCGGCCCCGGCCCGCGCTGCGGCCCGGTGATACCAGGCCGAGCCGGTCGTAGGCGCGGAGCGTCTGGGGGTGCATCCCGGACAGCTGGGCGGCCACCGAGATGACGTAGACGGGCAGGTCGTCCGATACCTCGTATGGGCTGTTCATGCCGTCTCCTCCTCTCAGGCCTCTTTCGCCCGCTCGAGGAGTTCCTCCCGCGGGTCCTGTCCGGCCGTGGCCTCGCGCAGGTCCTCGATGGCGCTGCGGGCCTTGCCGTTCAGGTCCTTCGGCACCATCACCTCGACCGTGACGAGCAGGTTGCCGTTGGTCCCGTCCTTGCGGCGCACCCCCTTGCCGGGGACCCGGAACGTGCGCCCGTTCGGGGTGCCCGGCGGGATCCGCACCGTTACCGGCGCGCCCCGGTGCGAGGGCACCTTGACCTCGGCGCCGAGGGCTAGCTCGGCGAACGTCGCCGGCACGGACACCGTGAGGTTGTCGCCCGACCGCCCGAACACCGGATGCGGCTTGACGTGCACCCGGACGTACAGGTCGCCGGCCGGTCCGCCGCGCTCGCCGGGAGCGCCCTTGCCCGGGACCTTGACCCGCTGGCCGTCGGACACCCCGGCCTGGATGCGCGCCTGGATGGTCCGCGAGCTCATCGCCCGGCCGCTGCCCGAGCAGGCCGGGCAGGGGTCGTCCACCACCAGTCCGCGGCCACGGCACTCCTTGCACGGCTCGGAAATCCCGAACGTGCCCAGGTTCCTGCTCGACTGGCCGGTGCCGCCGCAGACGGGGCAGACCCGCGGCACGGTGCCCGCCTTGGCGCCCGTGCCGTGGCAGGTGGGGCACGGGCCCTCGCCGGTCAGCCGCAGCGCCACCGTGGTGCCGTCGATCGCGTCGCTGAAGCTCAGCGTCGTCTCGGTCTCGACGTCGGCGCCGCGGCGCGGCCTGTTCTGGGCGGTGTTGCGGCCGCGATTGAACACGCCGCCGAACAGGTCTCCCAGGCCGCCTCCGGCGTCCCCGGTGTTGCCGAAGATGTCGCCGAGGTCGAAGCCGAAGCCGCCGCCGGTCCGGGTGCCGGTCGGAACCCGGAAGCCGCCGGTGCCGAACAGCGAGCGCGCCTCGTCGTATTCCTTGCGCCGCTTTTCGTCGGACAGCACCGAGTAGGCCTCGGAGATCTCCTTGAAGCGCTCCTCGGCCGAGGCGTTGCCCTTGTTGGCGTCCGGATGGTACTTGCGGGCCAGCTTGCGGTACGCCGCCTTGATCTCGGCGGGCTTGGCCGTCTTGGAGACGCCCAGGGCCTTGTAGTAATCCTTCTCGAGGAAGTCCTTCGTGCTCATCCCGCCTCGCTGGGCTTGTTAGTTTCCTTCCTCGTCCGAGGACCACTCGGCTTCGGTGCTGCTGCCGTCCGGGCCGGTCGCCGGCTCGGCGACCGCGACCCTGGCCGGCCGCAGGATCCTGTCCCCGACCTTGTAGCCGGGCTGCAGGATCTCGACGCACGTGTCCTCGGCGACGTCGGGTGAATAGGAGTGAGTCAGCGCCTCGTGGATCTTGGGATCGAACGTGTCGCCCTTTTCCCCGTAGGCCGCCAGGCCGAGCTTGCCGAGCGCGGAGGTCAGCGAGTCAGCGACCGACTTGAAGCCGCCGGACAGTTCGCCGTGCTCCCGCGCCTGGTCGATCGCGTCCAGGACGGGCAGCAGCGCGGCCAGCGTGGTCGCGACGGCCTGCTCGCGGACGACAGCCCGGTCCCGGTCCACGCGCTTGCGGTAGTTGGCGTACTCGGCCTGCAGGCGCTGCAGGTCGGCCGTCCGCTCCGCGAGCTGCGCCTCGGCGCCGGCCTTCTGCCGGTCGGCGGCGGCTGGTTCCTCGAGGATCCCCTCAAGGACCTCCTCGGGCGCTTCCTGCACCGCTGCTTCGTCCTCGTTGCCTTCGGGCTCGTTGTTCCGGGACCCGGCCGATCCGGCGGCCCCGGCCGGCC
>JASHVM010000215.1:0-21104 GCA_030044595.1 Streptosporangiaceae bacterium | reverse complement strand
CGTGGTCAACTGCTCCGGCGTCGCCGCCCGGGACCTGGTGCCCGACCCCGCGGTCGTGCCGGTCCGCGGCCAGGTGGTCCTGGCCGCTAACCCGGGCATCGAGGAGTTCTTCATCAGCAGGGACGAAGAACCGCCCTGGATCGTGTACATGTTCCCGCACGGTGACACGGTCCTGCTCGGCGGCACCAACCAGGAGGGTGACTGGGATCTGGACCCGAAGCCCGAGATAGCCGAACGGATCGTGGCCGGTTGCGCCGCCATCGATCCCCGGCTGCGAGAGGCGGCGATCCTCGGGCACCGCGTCGGGCTGCGCCCGTGCCGTCCCGAGGTGCGGCTGGAGGCCGAGCCGCTCGACGGGAGCGTGCTGTGGCACAACTACGGGCACGGCGGCGCCGGCGTCTCCCTGTCCTGGGGCTGCGCCGCCGAGATCACCAGCGCCGTCTGCGGCTGGTCCTCCGGCTGAGCCGCGAGGCGCGCCCGGGCCGGGCCGCCCGGCGATTGTGCCACCCGCCCGCGGGATACGCTGCTACCCATGAAGTTCGCGATCGCCATCCCGCAGTTCTACTCCGACGGCGGGTTCGATCCTTCGGCCTTCCGGGCCTACTTCGAGCGGGCCGAGGAACTCGGCTTCCACAGTGCCTGGACTCAGGAAGGGATCCTTAACCCCGGCCCCCAGCTCAGCCCGATCGAGGCGATGAGCTACGCGGCCGCCTGCACCCAGCGGATGCGCCTGGGGTGCGTGGTGTTCGTGTCCACCCTGCACAGCCCCGTGCACCTGGCCAAGAGCATCGCCACGCTGGACCAGCTCGCCCGCGGCCGGATCGAGGTCGGGGTCGGCACCGGCGGGAAGGGGCGCCCGTTCGCCGCGTTCGGGGTGGATCCCTCCCGGTACGTATCCAGGTTCACCGAGGGAATCGAGCTGATGAAGGCGCTGTGGACCGAGCCGAGGGTTACCTTCCGCGGCGAGTTCTGGCAGCTCGAGAACGCGCCGATGGAACCCAAGCCGTTCCAGAAGCCGTTCCCGCCGCTGTGGTTCGGCGCGTCCAGCGAACCCGCGGTGCGGCGGGCCGTGCGCCTGGCCGACGGCTTCTTCGGCGCGGGATCGACCCCGACGGTCAGGTTCGCCGACCTGGTCCAGGTGGCCAGGAACGCCCTGGCGGAGGCGGGCAGGCCGGCCGGGAGCTTCCCCATCGCCAAGCGCGTGTACACCGCGATCGACGAGGACCCGGAGCGGGCGCGGGCGCGGATGAACGGCGCCCTGGCGGGCATCTACGGGCAGCGGGTGCCGTCCATCGAGGCCGCCGCGGTCGCGGGCACGGCCGCCGACTGCGTCCGTGAGCTGCACCAGGTCGCCGAGGCCGGCGCGGAGCTGATCTTGTGCACGGCGCTGTTCGACCAGCGGGAGCAGATGGAACAGCTCGCCGCCGCCGTCATCCCCAAGCTCGGCTAGCTGACGCCCGGGCCGGTCCGCGGCGGGATCGTCAGCGCGCCGAGTCACGGCCTCCGGCAGGCCGGCCGGCCAGGGCAGCGATATGCGGGGGCAGGGGCAGTTGACCGCGTGCTCGAATACCGACCTGGCCAGGACCAGCCCGTCCACGTGGGTCACGGTCACGCAGATCGTGGCCTTCGGGGCCGAGACCAGGCTGCGGCTGGCCACCGAGCCGTGCAGGTACAAAATCTCCGGGTCGGGCCCGTCCCCGGCCACGCCGTACGCGGTGGGAACGACCATCGGGTCACCGTCGACGATGACCCCGAGATGGCAGATCACACCCGCGGCCAGGATGTCCGCGAGATCCCGCCGGTCGGTGCTGCCCTGCTCGCGCAGGCGCCGGTGCCGGGTGCGCTCGGTCGCTGACAAGGCGGACGATTCAGGCATGGCTGGAGTCTACGAGGTGCCGATTCGAACGTCAGTATCAGCCAGGCCCGACCGGCGCACCACCGCCCGTTCGGAGAAATATCACTAAGGTATGGCCATGCGGATCGGATTCGGTGCCCCTGTCGCCGGCGCGTGGGCCACTCCCGGGTGCCTCGCATCATTCGCCGAGCGGGCCGAGCGAGCCGGGTACGCGTCGCTGTGGAGCTTTCAGCGGCTGCTCGTCCCCGAAGGTTCCGGCCTGGAGCCGGTGTACCGAAGCGTGCTGGATCCGATGGTCGCGCTCGGGTACGCGGCCGCGCGTACCTCGCGGATCAGGCTCGGCGTGGCCGTGGTCAACCTGCCGTTCGTTTCACCGGCCTACCTGGCCAAGCAGGCCACGACCGTCGACGTGCTGTCCGGCGGCCGCCTCGACCTGGGTCTCGGCATCGGCTGGATGCCCGAGGAGTTCGCCGCGACCGGAGCGTCCACGGCCGGGCGCGGCGCTCGGGCCGAGGAGTTCCTGGCCGTGCTCCGCGCGCTGTGGGCCGATGAGGTCAGCTCGTTCCGCGGCGAGTTCTACACGATACCGCCCGGGCGGCAGGATCCCCGGCCGGTGCAGCGGCAGTGGCAGGGGGCCGGGCCGCCGGTGCTGCTGGGCGGCATGTCACGCCCGGCCATTGAGCGGGCGGGGCGGATCGCGGACGGCTGGATCACCTCGAGCCGGGCCGACCTGTCGAAGATCGGCGAGGCGATCGGCGTGATGAGGGCGGCGGCGTCGGCGGCCGGGCGCGATCCCGCGGCTTTGCGCATCATCTGCCGGGGCGTGGTGCTAGCCGGCGCCGAGGCGCAGGGACCGGACGGCGGACGCCGGCTGCTCTCCGGGACCTACCGGCAGATACGCGGTGATGCCGGGTGGCTGGCCGAGCGGGGCGTCACCGAGCTGTTCTACGACCTGAACTGGGATCCGCAGGTCGGGTCCCCCTCCGTAGCGCCGGAAGCCGCGGCCGAGCGCGCAGGCGAGATCCTGGCCGAGCTCGCCCCGAGGTGAGCTGGCTCCTGGCCCGCCGTCCGGCCGGTCCTCAACGCGCCGACGGCTGGCCAACTAGGCCCTCGCGGTAGGCGATGGCGGCGGCTTCGGTGCGGCTGGCCGCACCGAGCTTGCCGAGGATGTTGGACACGTGCACGCTGGCCGTCTTCGGCGTGATGAACAGCACGGCGGCTATCTCCCGGTTGGTGCGGCCCGCCGCGAGGAGCCGGAGCACCTCGCGTTCCCTGCTGGTCAGCGCGGCCAGAACGTCACCGTCCGGCGCCTCGTCGGGTGCCGTCCCGATCCTGGCCCGGCGGGCGAGGTCGGCGAGCGCGGCGCGGAGCGGCCTGGCTCCGAGCCGTTCCGCCGTCGCCGCGGCCAGGTGCCACTGTTCGGCCGCCTCGTCCCGCCGGCCCGCCCCGGCCAGCGCCTCGGCCAGCCGCCACTGGGTGCGGGCTATCTCATAGACGTAGGCGGGACCGAAGGCGTCGAGGACCGCCCGCCACGCCTCCGGGTCGTTGTCGCCGCAGGCGCGCCGGTACTCCGCCTCGGCCCGGGCGAGCCAGCCGCGCCCCTCGGGGCCGAGGATGAACTTCGGCCGCTTGGGGAACGCGGCGCCCTCCCTGGCGATCTGCAGCAGCTCGCCCGCCGCGGCCAGCTCGGCGTCCGCGGCGTTGTCGTCGCCGACGGCCCGCGCCTGCAACGCCCGGTCCGCCCGCGCGCTCAGGGCCACCGCGGCCGGCCTGATGACCGACGGGAAGTAGCCCCACGGCGGCTCGAAGCTGACGTCGATCGATGCCTCGGCCTCAGCCAGGGCCTGCTCGGTATCGCCCTGCCAGAGGGCGTGCTCGGCGAGCAGCCCGCGCGCGATGTACCCGTCGAACCCGTACGCCGACCAGAACGGCTCGATCCAGGCGCGCCGTTCCGCCACGGCCGGGTTCCCGCGCGCGACGTCGAGGAACAGGGCCATCGACGACAGCTGCGCCTCAGGGACGCTGGTCACCCGGATCGGGAAGCCGTCCGCGATCTCCTGCGCGTGATCCCACTTGCCGTCGGCGAAGTGGCACTGGAAATGCAGGTGCTGCACGTCCAGGCCGTATGGCGCGAGGTTGAGCCCGGCGTGCCTGGCCCGGATGCCGCCCTCGTGCGCGACGGCGGCGCCGGTCGCCAGGTCGCCCCGCTCCAGGTGCGCCCGGGCCAGGTTATACGCGGCCCTCAGCTCCACGCCGATCATCTTCGCCTGGCGCGCCTGCTTGTGCGCCGCGGTCAGCAGCGTGACGGCTTCGTCGTTGCGGCCTTCGCGGTTGCTCACGAAGCTGAGCGTGACGAGCGCGTCGGCCTCGACCCACGGCGCGTCGGCGGCGCGGGCCGCGGCCAGCCCCCGCTCGGCCCATTCCTGGGCCGCGGCGTCGTCGTCCCCGACGAGCAAGGTATTGGCGTAGGTGGCGACCGCTCGCGCGTAGTACGACGTGGGCGGCTCGGCGGGGGTGGCGTCGACCGTGGCCCTGGCGACCTCGACGGCCTCGGTGAGAACCTTGTAGTCGTCGGCCAGCATCAAGAAGAAGGCGAGGCGCTCACCGATCCTGCTGATCAGGTTGACGTCTGCGTCGCCGCCCTGGTCGGCTTGGCCGATGAGCGCCTGCCGCAGCCGACGGAGCAGGTACACCGCGTGCCCGACGTCGCCGCTGTCCGCCGCGCTGGTCGCGGATTTCAGGCCAAGCCTGCCGCGGGCCATGCCGGCCGCCGTCTCCGGCTCGGTCACCCGGTCCCACAGGGCGAGCGCCTGGTCGTAGTGGCGATGCGCCTCGGCCGGCGCCCCCAGCCGCTCGGCCTCCTTCCCGGCCCTGACCGACGCGGCGAACGCGCCGGGAATGTCGTGGCTGACCAGGCAATGGTGAGCCAGTTCCGCCGCGGTTCCCGGCACCGTGAGCCGCTGGTCGTCCGAGAGCAGCGCGCTCATGGTGGCGTGCAGCCTGGTCCGCTCGCCGGGCAGCAGGTCCGCGTAGACGGCCTCCCGGAGCAGCGCGTGGCGGAAGACGTAGCCTTCGGGGCCGTCCGGCACGAGCAGCTGGTGCGCGACCGCCTCCCGCACCGCGCCCTCGTATTCCGCAGCCTCCAGGCCGGACGCGGCCCGCACCAGCTCGTCGTCGGCCCTGCGCCCGGCCACGGCCGCCGCGCGCAGCACCCGCTGCGCGCCGTCTGAGAGCTGTTCGACCCGGCTGAGCAGCAGGTCCGCCAGGCCCGCGGGCAGCGCGTGTCCGCGGGAGTCGCCGCTGAGGGAGGCGGCGAGCAGTTCCTCGGCGTAGTAGGCGTTGCCTTCGGCCCGCGCCACGATGTCGTTCAGCTCGGTCGCGTCGAGGCGGCCCCGGGCCGCCGCCGTCAGGTGCTCGGCCAGGGCCGAGGGATCCAGCGGCGCGAGGTCGATCGAGATGACGCTCGGCAGCCGCTGCAGCTCGGCCACCACGGGCCGGAGCGGGTGACGTCGGTGCAGGTCGTCGCTGCGGTAGGTGCCGATCAGCGCGACCCGCTCCCGGTGCAGCATCCGGGACAGGAACGTGACCAGGTCCCTGGTGGACGTGTCGGCCCAGTGCAGGTCTTCCAGGACCAGCAGCACCGGCGCCGCCGCCGCGAGCTCGGCCAGCAGGCCGAGGACGCCGCCGAACATCTGCTGCCGGGCCAGGCCCGAGCGGTCCTCGTCGGCCACGCGTCCGTCGTCGGTCTCGGGGAGGAGCCTGCTCAGGGCGGGGCGCGAGCTGAGCGCGTCGAGCACCCCGGTGGACTGGGCCGCGCTCCTGAGCGCGTCAGCCAGGGGCAGGTAGGGCACGCTGTCGCCCAGCTCGGCGCAGTGGCCGGACAGCACGGTGAAGCCGCGCCCCGCGGCGAGCCGCGCGACTTCGCTGACCAGGCGAGACTTGCCGACGCCCGCGTCGCCGCTGACCAGCGCGACCACCGAGCGGCCGGCCTGGGCGTCGTCGAGCAGCGCGAGCAGGCGGCCGAGCTCGCCGTCCCGCCCGACCATCCGCCCGGCTGGCGCTTGCAGAACCATACGCACGAGTATCCCATCAGGGAGCGACGATTCCGATTCGATAAACCCGTGGCGTACCCTGCGTCTCATGGACAAGGTCACGCGGACGGACGCGGAGTGGCGGGAGCTCTTGACGCCCGAGGAGTATGCGGTACTGCGCCGGGCCGGCACCGAGGCGCCGTTCACCGGTGAGTACACCGACACCAAGACCGAGGGCGTCTACCGCTGCCGGGCGTGCGGTGCCGAGCTGTTCCGCTCCGACGCGAAGTTCGAATCACACTGCGGCTGGCCGTCGTTCTACGAGCCGTCCGAATCGGACGCGGTCGTGCTCATCGAGGACCGGTCGCTGGGAATGACCCGTACCGAGGTGCGCTGCGCCGGGTGCGACTCGCACCTGGGTCACGTGTTCACCGGCGAAGGCTACGACGTCCCCACCGACCAGCGCTGGTGCATCAACTCGGTCTCGCTGAACCTGGAGCCCGCGGCGCCGTGAGCCTGCGCCTGATCCGGGCGGTCGGCGCACGCACCCCGGCGCTTGAGAGCTACTCGGGGTCCCTGCCGTCGTAGCGGCGGGTGCGCTTGGTCGCTGAGCGGTGGCGTTTGGTCTCCAGCCGCCGCTCGTTCGCCGCCCGGCTGGGCCTGGTCGGGACGCGCGGGCGCCGGGGCGGCGCGATCGCCTCGCGGAGCAGGGCGGCCATCCGGGCTCGGGCGGACTGCCGGTTGGCGAGCTGGCTGCGGTGCTCGGACGCGGCCACGGTGAGGACGCCGCCGGTAAGCCGCCCGCCGAGGCGCTCGGCCGCCCTGGCCCTGGCCCACTCAGGGAGCACGGAGGAGCGCTCGACATCAAAGGACAGCTCGACCCGGCTGTCGGCCGTATTGACCGACTGGCCGCCGGGACCGGATGACCGGGAGAAGCGCTCGTGCAGCTCGGCGGCCGGTATCACCAGCCACGCGTTCACCCGGAGATCGTCAGGCACCTCTCGACGTTAGCCTGTGCGGCGCCGGTCGCGTTCGGACCGGGCCCGGGCCGGCTCCCTGATCGGCGAACTGGCGGTCCGGTCAGGCCAGGTCGGCGACGAGCGCGTCGACCGGCTTGCGGCGACCGGTGTAGAACGGGATCTCCACCCTGGTATGCAGCCGGGCTTCGGCGCCGCGCAGGTGGCGCATCAGGTCCACGATCCGGTGCAGCTCGTCGGCTTCGAAGGCGAGTATCCACTCGTAGTCGTTGAGCGAGAAGCACGCGACCGTGTTGGCCCTGACGTCGGGGTACTCGCGCGCCATCATCCCGTGCTCGGCGAGCATCCTGCGGCGCTCGGCGGGATCGAGCAGGTACCACTGGTAGGACCGCGCGAACGGGTACACGCTCAGGTACCCGCGCGGGGTTTCCTCGGCCAGGAAAGCCGGGATGTGGCCCTTGTTGAACTCGGCCGGGCGGTGCAGCGCCATCACCGACCAGACCGGCTCGCTGCACCGTCCGAGCCGGGTCCGGCGGAAGCGCACGTACTGGTCCTGCAGGTCATCGGGGGTCGGCGCGATCCACCAGAACATGTAGTCCGCGTCGGCCCGCAGGCCCTGGACGTCATAGCAGCCGCGGGTGATGATGCCCTTGCCCGCCGCCTGGTCAAGCAGGTCCGCCACCTCGGCGGCGGCGTCGGCGCGCCCGCCGGCTTCCAGCGTGGCCCGGTCGGCCACCCGGAACACCGACCACATCGTGTACCTGATCATCTCGTTGAGATCGCGTGCCTTCGGCTTGCCGGCCGCCTGCGCGCCCGCAGCGCCGCGGCCTGGTTCGCTCGTCCCGTGTTCGTCAGCCATGCCACCATTGTCGGCCACGACGGTCACCGGGCGGACACCTCACCGCCGGCGGTGAGAAAGGCCATCACCTGGCTGGCCGCCGCGCGGGCTGTCGCGACGCACGCGGGTACGCCGACCCCGTCGTAGGCCGCGCCGCAGACCGCCAGGCCGGGCTGAGACGCGACCGCCGCGCGGATCCTCGCCACCCGGTCCAGGTGCCCGACCGCGTACTGCGGCAGCGCACCGCCCCAGCGGGTGACGCGCCGGGCGGTCGGCGCGCCGCGGACCCCGGTGGCCTCGGCGAACTCGGCCGCGGCCAGCGCGGCGAGATCGTCATCGTCGCGCTGCAGCACGGCTTCCTCGCCGATACGGCCGACCGAGCACCGGACGATCTCCAGGGGCTCAGCGCCCGCCAGGCGGGGCCACTTGACGGTGGAGAAGGTGACCGCCTTCACGGCCCGCCCGTCCACGGCCGGCACCAGGTACCCGCTCCATCCGAGGGCGGCGAGCCCGGCCCCGGGGAAGGCGGAGCGCGGGTACGCGAGCGTGACGATGGCCATGCTCGCGTAGCTGATCTCGCCGAACGCCGTGACCGCGGCCGATGCCCCCGGCACGTCGGCGAGCAGGCGCGCGGCGGGCTTCGCCGGGACGGCCAGGATCACCGCGTCGGCCCCGAGGTGCTCCTCGGCGGCCGCCGAGCCGACGGTCAGCCGCCAGCCGCGTCCGGAACGTGATAGCTCGCGAGCCATCGAGGTCGTTCGGACCTCCGCGCCCGACGCCTTGGCCAAGAACGCGGGCAGGATGCCCAGTCCTCCGGCGAGCGTAGTGAATACCGGCCCGCCCGACCGCGTCCCTCCGGCGGCGGCCGCGGCAGGATCGGGGGCCGGCGGCGGCAGCAGCGAGCGGGCGGCCTCAGCGAGCGACGTATAACGCCGTGACGCGGCGGCGAGCGCCGGCAGCGTCGCGTCGAACGACAAGTCGGCGGAACGCCCGGCGTAGACCCCGCCGAGCAGCGGGTCGACCAGCCGGTCGACCACTTCCGCGCCGAGCCGGGCTCCGACGTACCCGGCTACCGGCACGTCGCCGACCCGGGCGGTCGGCGGCAGCACGAGGTCCTGCCTGGCCCGGGCGACGCCTGCCGCGGACACCACCCCGGACCTGGCCAGCTCCGTCAGGTCGGACGGGACGCCCATGAACTGACGCCTGGGCAGCGGCCGGAGCGCACCGAGAGTCCAGATCGCGGACGACGTGGTTCCCGGCTCGACGCGCTCCCCGCCGAGTCCGACCTGGGCGATCAGGCCGGTGCCCTCCGGCCGCGTGACGAGCAGCGCCTCGGCGCCTTCGTCGACAGCGATGCCGCCAACCTGGGACACCGAAAGCTTGCCGCCCAGCCTCGGCGACCCTTCGAGCACGGTTACCCGTACCGCCTCGTCCCTGAGGAAGAACGCCGCGGCCAGCCCGGCGATCCCGCCGCCCACGATCACCACATGCCGTGGCGCGTTCGTCGGATCCATGCCTTCCAGCCTGGCAGACAGCGCCCGGTGCCGGCGGCCAGGCGGCTTCACGGGCCGGGCCGGGCCGACTCGGCGTGCACCAGGTCGGTGAGCCTGGCCAGCACGCCGGGATCGGTCTCAGGCAGCACGCCGTGACCCAGGTTGAATACGTGTCCCTCGGCCGCCCGCCCGCGCGCGATCACATCCCTGGCCCGCTCGGCCACGACCTCCCAGGGGGCGAGTAGCACCGCCGGGTCCAGATTGCCCTGCAGCGCCTGGCCCGGGTCCACCCGCCGGGCGGCCTCGTCCAGCGGGACACGCCAGTCAACCCCGACCACGTCCGCGCCGGCCTCCCCCATCAGGCCCAGCAGCTCGCCCGTCCCGACGCCGAAGTGAAGGCGCGGCACGCCCGCGGGTTCCAGCGCGGCGAAGATCCGGCTGGTATGCGGCATGATCGCGTGCCGGTAATCGTCGGGTCCGACCGCGCCGGCCCACGAATCGAACAGCTGGACGGCCGAAGCCCCCGCCGCCACCTGGACCTGGAGGAACGAGATCGTGATGTCGGCGAGCCGGCCGAGCAGCGCGTGCCACAGCCCAGGATCGCCGTACATCAGCGCCTTGGTCCGGTCGTGATTCTTGGACGGCCCTCCTTCGACCAGGTAGGACGCGAGGGTGAACGGCCCGCCCGCGAACCCGATCAGCGGACGGGAGTTCAGCTCGGCGACGAGCGTCTGTACCGCTTCCGTGACGTAGGGCACGTCGTCGGGCTGGAGCCCGCGCAGCCGTCCCAGGTCGGCGGGACTTCGCACCGGAGTGCCGACCACCGGCCCGATACCTGCCTTGATGTCGACGTCGATTCCCACCGCGCGCAGCGGTATCACGATGTCGCTGAACAAGATGGCGGCATCCACGTCGTACCGGCGCAGCGGCTGCAGGGTGATCTCGGTGATCAGCTCGGGGCGCGTGCACGAATCGAGCATCGAGGTGCCCGCTCGTACCCGGCGGTACTCCGGCAGCGAGCGGCCGGCCTGCCGCATGTACCAAACGGGCGTGTAGGGAACTGGCTCCCCACGGCAGGCCTGCAGGAAAGGCGACTTTTCCCGGGGCACGGTCACGCTTGGGATCGTCTCACATCAGCGGGCCAGCCGCCGCCTCCGGACACGCCGCCCGAGATCCCACGAATCAGCTCGCGGCCATGCCACTATCGGCATCAGCCCCTTCAACCCGGCAAGTCCGGTGTTGCACCGCAACGAGGAGGTCGTCGGGATGATGCATCTGACCAGGTACTGCGCTGGATGCCACGAGGAACGGCCGTTCGAGCCGTTTCACGCATCGCCCGCCGATTGCCCCGACGTCCCGGACGGCGACTGCCCGGAGTGGGGCTGCACCGTGTGCGGTGACGCCCTGTTCATCGGCCCTCCCGTGCGGGAGCATGTCATCAGCGGCAGCACGTCTAGGGCCGCCTGACCGGACCAGCAGATCCGTACTGGTTCTAGGCTGAACCTGAACCAGTCAACTCGCATGAAACGCGGTGTTCGGCATGAATCTGGGCGGCGTCCCGTGAGAAGCCGATGAGCGGCACGTACGCTCGGGTCATGAGGCCGACTGAAGGGCCGGGGAATCGGCGCACGACGCCATCGGCAACGGCAGCCGACTCTGCCGCGGCACCCCCGCAGGCTCAGCGCCCGCCGACGGGAGGTGCCGCCACGCCCGCAACAGACGCGGGGACTCCAGCCGAAGCGGCGTTCGCGGCGGCCGTGGCGGCCTTCAGGGCGGGCCGCGACGCGCAAGCCGACCGGAACCTCAGCTTCGAGGACGTTACGGCGCCCAGGCGCCTGGCGCCTTACGCCACGGCCATGGCCGCCACCGTCCAGCGCGGCGGCACGGATGTCGCCTGGGGACGCCTGGTGCTGCTGTTCGACCCGGACGGCCAGGACGGCTGGGATGGCGTATTCCGGCTGGTAGCGTACGTCCGCGCCGAGATAGAACCGGAAATGGCAGCCGATCCGCTGCTCGGTGAGGTCGGCTGGAGCTGGCTACGTGAGGCGCTGGACGCGCACGTGCCCGGTTACGCGGTACCGAGCGGCACGGTGACACGAGTCATCACCGAAGGCTTCGGGGCCAAGCAGGATGAGCTTCCGCTGACCGGGTTCGAGTTGCGTGCCTCGTGGTCTCCGGTCGGCCCGGAGGTGTCGAGCGGGCCCGGCCGGTCCAAGGACCGCGAGGGACCCGCCAGCGGCGGCGGCCTGGGCGACGGCGAACTGGGCCGCCTTGACCTGTCGGCGCACATCGCGGCCTGGTGCGACTGCCTGGCCGCCGCAGCCGGCCTGGAACCGCCAGGTACGCGGGCGCTGCGGCCGCCGGGGCGAGGGTGAGCGCGGGCAGTGAGGTCGGCTCGTCCGGCGCGCCCGTCCCGTTGCTCGAGCCGCGGGACGGACTGCCTCCCGTCGTCGAGACCGACGACGCCCTGGCCGAAGTCACCGGCAGGCTAGCGCACGGCGAAGGTCCGGTCGCGGTCGATGCCGAACGAGCCTCCGGATACCGTTACGGCCAGCGCGCCTACCTCGTCCAGCTCCGCCGGGCCGGGGCGGGCACGGTGCTGATCGATCCCATCGCCTGCCCCGAGCTTTCCGGTGTGGACACCGCCGTGCAAGACGCGGAAGCGATCCTGCACGCGGCGTCGCAGGACCTGCCCTGCCTGGCCGAGGTCGGCTTCCGGCCCCGGCACCTGTTCGACACCGAGCTGGCCGGGCGGTTGCTCGGCTACCCGCGAGTGGCCCTCGGCACGCTGGTCGAGGAGGTACTCGGGTTCCACCTGGAGAAGGGCCATTCGGCAGCCGACTGGTCGGCCCGCCCGCTGCGGGAAGAACTCCTGCGTTACGCGGCGCTGGACGTCGAGGTGCTGATCGAACTGCGTGACGCGCTCGCCGCCGAACTCGCCGACCAGGGCAAGACCGAATGGGCCCGGCAGGAATTCGCGGCCGTGCTGGCCGCCAAGCCGCCCGCCACGCGGCCGGACCCGTGGCGGCGCACCTCGGGTATCCACCGGGTACAGTCCCGCCGCGGGCTGGCCGTGGTACGCGAGCTCTGGACGACCAGGGACAGGATCGCCCAGGCCGCGGACCTGTCACCGCGCCGGGTGCTGCCCGATACGGCGATCGTCGAGGCGGCCAGGTCGCTTCCGGCTAACCACGCGCAGCTAACGCGGATTGCCGGCTTCGCCGGCCGCCAGGCCAGGCGGCACGAGAAGGAGTGGCTGGCGGCGATCACCCGGGCGCGGCGCAGCGCGGACGACGAGCTGCCCGATGTCACCAGCGGAGCGGTACCGAACGGGCCGCCGCCGGCCCACCGCTGGGCCGAACGCGATCCGGCCGCCGCGGCCCGCCTGGCGGCGGCGCGCGCCGCCGTGACGGCCATCGCCGAAGCCAGCAAGCTCCCGGTAGAGAACCTGCTCGCCCCCGACACGCTGCGCCGGCTCGCCTGGGATCCGCCGCAGCCATCCGACCAGGAAACGGTTACCCTGGCGCTCGCGGGGTACGGCGCACGACCTTGGCAGATCGAACTCACCGCCGGTGCCCTCGCCCAGGCGCTGAACGCCGGGGAGGCTGAGCACTGAAAGCAGGAGGCGGCTGAGCATGGGAATTCTGGCTAGCGCGCACGCCTCGGGGTCCGCGCCGCTGCCCGGCTTCCTCAACTCGTTGGCCGGCCCGCTCGATCACTACGGCTACTGGGCCATTGCCCTGCTGCTGCTGCTGGAGAACATCGGCATCCCGGTCATCCCCGGCGAGCTCTCGCTGATCGCCGGCGCCATCTTCGCCGGCACCGGCCGGGCCGGCCTTAACATCGTCGCGGTCGCGGTCGTCGCGGTCGTCGCGGCCAGCGTCGGGGCCGAGATCGGCTACCTGATCGGCAGGTTCGCCGGCCGCGAGCTGATCCTGCGCTACGGCAGGTACGTGTTGATCAAACCGCACCACCTGGACCGGGCCCAGGCGATCGTCGACCGCTTCGGCGGCATAGTCGTGATCATCGCCAGGTTCATCGTGGGGCTGCGCGAGGCCAACGGCATCATCGCCGGCATCGCCCAGATGCGCTTGGTCACCTTCACCATCTACAACGTGGTCGGTGCCTGCCTGTGGGTCGCCACCTGGGTCACCATCGGGGACGTGGCCGGTGACCACATTGACACGATCTACGCCGACATCAACCGCTTCTCGCTCTACCTGTTCCTCGCGCTGGCCGTGCTAGTGGTCGGCTACGTTGCCTGGCGTGTGCTGCGCCGTCGCCGCCACCCGGCCAGCGCCTCGCCAGCGGACCAGACCGACGACGTCTCCGAGATCCGGAGTGATGCTGAGGTCAACGATGACTCGGAGGACCAGCAGACCCCAGAGCTCCACGATTCCCCGGAGCTCCACGATTCTCCGGAGCTCCACGGTGAGCCAGGTACCCACGATGCACCGCCGGACCCGGATGGCACGACGGCTCAAGAGGGCTCCGGCGTGCAGGAAGGCCCTCGCCCTCAGAGTTCGTAGCGCTCCAGCTCGGCCAGTTTTCCCGCCGTCGTATGCAGAACCCAGAAGGCGCCTTTGGGCAGCGACGGGTCCAGGGCCGTCGCAGGCCGGGGCGCGCCGAGCGCCGAGCACGCCGCCGCCAGCGCCGCCGGGAGGTTCTCCCGGTGCAGGCAAACGACCGCCGGCCGCCCGGCCGCCACGAGGTCACGGAAAAGGTGCCGGACGCTGTCACCACCGTCCGTTCGGGGCAAAGAAGAATCACCGGCGCGGGCGGGTACCGCCAAGGCGGCCTCAGCCTCGACCGACCCCCCGAAGCCCGCCGCGAAGGGACGTACCGTCTCGATGCAACGCAGCGCGGGCGAGCTGATCACCCGGGCGCCAAGCGCGAAGCAGGCCAGCAGGCGCGCCAGCAGCAGCGCATCGGACACGCCCTGGGCATCCAGCGGCCGCAGTAGGTCATCGCCCGCCCAGTCGTCTTTATGGCCCGCTGAAGCGTGCCTGACCAGGATCAACGGCACCGTCTCCCGCGGCCGAAGATCCGCGACCACGTCGGCGTCGTGCGGGTAGCTGAGCTGCTCTCTGACCCGCGTCAGCGGCAGCCAGGACACCGCGTCGATCTCGTGGCTGGGCGCGGCGCGATCGTCCGCGCCGACCGCCGACCAGTAACCGACCTGCTTGGGCCGACCGCTGACCAGGTATTCGGCCGTCGCCAGCCTGGGGCCGAGCACCGGTCGCACGCTGGTCTCCTCGAAGACTTCACGCACCGCGGTGAGCAGCAGATGCTCGCCCGGTTCGCGCTTGCCCTTCGGCAGCGACCAGTCGTCGTACTTGGGCCGGTGCACGAGCAGGACCTCGACCCCGCAGCCGCCGTCGGCTCCCTGCGCCACGGTCCGCCACAGGACCGCCCCCGCCGCGATGATGGCCTCACTCACCTGCTGCGCTCATCAGCCTGACTCGTCAGCCGAGCGGATCCGGCGTTCCCTGACCAGGGTCTCCTGGATGTCCGTCAGCGGGCGTCCCCGCTTGTCGCGGTGATGCCGCGTCCAGTAGCCGTCCGGGTTGAGCCACCACGACGCGGTTCCGTCGTCCAGGCCGAGGTCGAGCAGCCCGCGCAGGCGCCGCTGATGCCCGGGATCGGTCACTTGCACGAGCAGTTCCACCCGGCGGTCCAGGTTCCTGTGCATCATGTCCGGGCTGCCGATCCAGACCTCGCTGTCGGAGTCCTCGGCGGCGCCGAAGGCGTAGATCCGGGAATGCTCGAGGAACCGGCCCAGGACGCTGCGGACCCGGATGTTCTCGGACAGCCCGGGAATGCCCGGCCGCAGCGAGCAGATGCCGCGTATCCACAGGTCGACGGGGACACCGGCCTGGGAGGCCTGGTACAGCGCGTCGACCACCACCTCGTCGACGAGCGCGTTGGACTTGAACGCGATCCTGGCCGGCTGGCCGGACCGGCTCCGTTCGGCCTGCCGGTCGATCCGGCTCACGATGCCGTTGCGCAGCTCCTCCGGCGCGACCAGCAGCCTTTGATACGAGCCCGGGCGGCTGTACCCGGTGAGATGGTTAAACAGGGCGGTGACGTCCTCACCGATCATGGCATCGGCGGTGAGCAGGCCGAAGTCCTCGTACACGCGGGCCGTGGTCGGGTGGTAGTTACCCGTGCCGAGGTGGCAGTAGCGGCGCAGCGTCCCGTCCGCTTCCTGCCGCACGATGAGGGCCATCTTGCAGTGCGTCTTCAGGCCGACGACACCGTAGACCACGTGGCAGCCCGCCTCCTCGAGCTTGCGCGCCCAGGTGATGTTGGCCCGCTCATCGAACCTGGCTTTGATCTCCACGACCACCACGACCTGCTTGCCCGCCTCGGCCGCCTCGATGAGCGCGTCCACGATCGGGGACTTGCCGCTGGTCCGGTACAGCGTCTGCTTGATCGCGAGCACGCCCGGGTCCTCGGCCGCCTCCTCGATCAGCCGCTCGACCGACGCGGCGAACGAGTCGTAGGGATGCTGGACGAGGATGTCGCGTTCGGCGATGGCGGTGAAGATGCTGGAATCCTTCGAGACCGCCAGGCTGGACGGGACGAACGCCGGGTAGCGAAGCTCGCCGATGTTCAGGTCCGCGATGGCGAAAAGCCCGCTCAGGTCCAGCGGCCCGGGCACCCGGTAGACGGCCCGGGCGTCGATGTCGAGCTCGGTGACCAGCTTGTCCAGCACGTCAGCCGACATCGTGTCCTCGACCTCGAGCCGCACCGCAGGCTCGAACCTGCGCCGTACCAGCTCTCGCTCCATCGCCTGCAGCAGGTTCTCGGTGATGTCCTCGTCCACCTCGAGGTCCCTGATGCGCGTGACGCGGAAGGCGTGCTGCTCGATGACCTCGACCCCGCCGAACAGGTCGGTCAGGTGCGCGGCGATGACGTCCTCGATCGGCACGTACCGGTTCTGCGCCACCGCCAGGAACCTGGGCAGCAGCGGCGGCACCTTGACCCTGGCGAACACGGTCGTGTCCGTCTTCGGGTCGGCGATCATGACGGCGAGGTTGAGCGACAGGCCGGAGATGAACGGGAACGGATGCGCCGGGTCCACCACGAGCGGGGTGAGCACCGGGTAGATGCGGCGGCGGAACAGGTCGCTGAGGGAGTCGCGCTCGCCCGCGGACAGCTCTTTCCAGCGCAGGATCTCGATTCCGTGTGAGGTCAGTTCGGGGTTGACCCGCTCGCTGAACGCTCGGGCGTGCCTGACCGTCAGCTCGCCCGCCAGGTCCAGGGTGTTCTCGAGTACCTGGCGCGGCAGCCGGACCCCGCTGCCCTCGACCGGGAAGCCGGCCACCATCCTGCGCACCAGCCCGGCCACCCGGACCATGAAGAACTCGTCCAGGTTGGTCGCGAAGATGGCCAGGAAGCGCACCCGCTCGAGCAGCGGGACCGATTCGTCTTCGGCGAGCTCGAGCACCCGCTCGTTGAACCTGAGCCAGCTCTCCTCTCGGTCCAGGTAGCGTTCCTCGGGCAGCGCCGTCTCGCCGGGCCGGCCGACCAGTCCGGACCGGGATACCCCGTCGGCCGCCTCGGCCTGACTCGCGGGCGACCGCTCTTCGTCGGGCACCTCGTAGGGACCCTGGTACGACCCTTCGGGCTGGGGGATGCTTATCTGGCTGACACCCATGGCACCTATTCTCTCCGCACTACGGTCAACAGGGAAATGTGCGAGACTCACGGTGGCCGTCAAGGCTTTTATCCCGAACGGACACCGGTTCAGCTCACGGTCAGGGCACGGTGAGCCCGGGGATGCCCGGCCGCGGCTGAATCGCCTCCACGCTGAGGAACTCGGGACCCTTCTTGGAGCAGGCCGACAGGTGGATGGGCACGAACGTGGGCCGGGTCCGCATCCCTTGGCCCGGCAGTATGACGCGCAGCTCGGGCGCGGTCACCTGCGCGCATGCGGTCGGCTGGAATCTGCCGGTGCCGGTGACGCGGAGCACCGAGTGCGCCGTTTGCCCGGGCGCGAGCACCACCGGCTGCGGGCGGATGGACGTGTCGCGGACCGCGGCGCTGCCGATCTGGGTCCCGGCGAGCTGGCCGCCTGCGTAGGCCGACACCCTGGGGTAGCCGTACAGGCTGCACGCGTGGCCGGAGACATTGGTGAACTCCAGCGTGTAGTAGGCGCCGTCCGAGGCCTGCAGGTGGTCCCGGGTCCGCCTGACGGGCGCCGACCCGGCCGTCCCGAGGCCGAGCCAGGCCTCGAGGCCCGAGGTGGCGCATGGGCTCTGGATCAAGCTGGAGGACAGGGCGGCATGCTCTGCTCGAGCGGGGACACGGGTGAGTGTCACAGCGAGTGCGGCGGTCCCGGCGAAGGCCACCGCCGCGATCACGCGCCACCCGATATGGCCGTACCTCGTCATCACGGAACCCATCTGGCGATGCCTGGAATTTCCCCGGCGTAGCCCCGCGCCAACCCTGGACGGCCCGGTTAAGCCCTTAAAATCCCGTTAACCCCTGCTTGGCCGCCGGGGGACGGCAGGCCGACCAGATGGCGTCGCGGTTATGCAGCTTGACCCGCTCGCCCCGGCCGAGGGCCTTCGCCAGGTCGGCTTCGGCGGTCTCGATACGCAGCCATTCGGCGTAGGACACCGGCGCGATCCCCCGCCCCGCGAGTACCGCCGCGAGCGGCCATTCTTCCGCGTCGGCCGGAGCGGCGGGATCCGGGTACTTCAGCAGGCCAGCCCGCGGCAGCGGAACGTCGCCTGCACCCGGGCCGCCGGCCAGGTCCTCCAGCAGGGACCGGATGGTCTCGGCGGCGTCAGATTTGTTGGTGCCGATCACGCCGGTCGGGCCGCGCTTGAGCCAGCCGGCCACGTATTCCCCGGGCAGCGCAGAGCCGTCGGGGCCAAGGACGCGGCCGAGCGCGTTCGGCACCACCGAGGCGCGCTCGTCGAACGGCACGCCGGCCAGCGGCACGCTCTGGTATCCGACCGAACGCAGCACCATCTGCACGTCGAGCGTCTCGAACTTGCCGGTGCCGCCGAACGCCCCGCTGGCGTCGATCGCGGTCCGCTCGAGGGTGAGCCCCCCGACTCGTTCGGTGCCGAGGATCTCCGCCGGCTTCAGCCAGAACCTGACGACCAGCCGCCGGACGTGTCCGGAAGGCGCCGGCTCGGCGGCCCCGCCCTGCGCCCACTTCGAGATCGCGACCAGGTTGCCGCGCACGCGCCGGTCGGATTCGACCAGGGCGGCGCTCTCGCCGGAGGCGTCGAACGCGTTCACGTCGGCCTCGTCGGCGTGTACCACCACCTCGACGCCGGGCAGTTCGCCGAGCTCACGCAGTTCCTTGGTGGTGAACTTGGCGTAGGCAGGCCCGCGCCTGCCGATCATGTGCACCTCGCGCACCTTGCTGGCGTGCAGGGCGTCCAGAACCGGCTGCGGTACATCGGTGGCGTGCAGTTCCGCCGGGTCCCTGGCCAGGATGCGGGCGACATCGACGGCGACGTTGCCGACGCCGATCACCGCGACCGACTCGGCGTCCAGGGTGAAGGCGCCGGGATCCATGTCGGGATGGCCGCAGTACCAGTTCACGAAATCGGTAGCGGCGTAACTTCCCGGAAGGTCCTCGCCGGGAATGCCGAGCCGCCGGTCCCGCATCGCCCCGGTCGCGTAGATCACCGCGTCATACGCCGCCAGCAGATCGTCGCGGGTGACATCCTGGCCGAGGTGCACGCCGCCGACGAAGCGGACATCCGGGCTTTCCAGCACCTTGCGCAGGTACTGCGCGATCGACTTGATCGACTTGTGGTCCGGCGCCACGCCGTAACGGACCAGGCCGTACGGGGTGGGCAGCCGGTCGATCACGTCGATCCGCACCGGTACCGGCACCGGCAGCGCCGCCGCCTGCTTGACCAGCGCCTCGGCGGCGTAGAGCCCGGCGGGACCAGAGCCGACCACCGCTACGTTCAGCATGAAGACTTACGCTACTCGACGGGCCGACCTTCCGGCGCCGCCTCCGGGGCGTCGCGGACATCGACCTGCGCCGGCTCCAGGGGCTCGCCGGGTGACCGGCGCGCCACCGCCTCGGTGATCCGCAGCGCCAGTTGCTGGGACGTCAGGCCCGCCTCGTCGAGCACTTCCTCGCGCGTCCCGTGGGAGAGAAACTCTTGCGGCAGCCCGAACGTCTTCACCGGCACGTCCACGTCGTGGTCGCGCAGCAGCCTGGCCACCGCGTCGCCGAACCCGCCGGCCCGCCCGTTGTCCTCGACGACGACCACCAGGCGGTGCCGCCGGGCGGCGCCGAGCAGGGCCTCGTCGACGGGCTTGGTCCAGCGCGGGTCCACCACGGATACCCCGATGCCGTGACCGGCGAGCCGGTCTGCGACCTCGAGCCCGGTCAGCGCCATCGGCCCGGCGCCGACCAGCAGGACATCCGCGGCCAGCCCGGCCGCGGGCGCGCGCAGCAGGTCCATCCCGCCGAGCTTGCCGACGGCCTCGACCTCACCGCCCACCTTGCCCTTGGGGAACCTGACCGCCGTCGGCCCGTCAGCCACCTCCACCGCCTCGTTGAGCAGCTCGGCCACTCGCTTGGCGTCCCTGGGCGCGGCGATCCTCATGCCGGGGACGAGCTGCATGGTCGACCCGTCCCACATGCCGTGATGGCTGGCGCCGTCCGGGCCGGTGACGCCGGCCCGGTCCAGGACGAACGTCACCGGGAGCCGGTGCAGCGCCACGTCCATCAGCGTCTGGTCGAAGGCGCGGTTGAGGAACGTCGAGTAGATCGCCACCACCGGGTGGAGACCGCCCATGGCCAGCCCCGCCGCGCTGGTCACCGCGTGCTGTTCGGCGATGCCGACGTCGTAGACCCGGTCCGGGTAGGCCGCGGCGAACTGCGCGAGGCCGGTCGGATGCAGCATCGCGGCGGTGATCGCCACCACGTCGGGACGTCGCGCGCCGATGGCCAGCATCTCGTCGCCGAACACCCTGCTCCACGTGCCCGGCGCCGCGCCCGCGGCCGGCACCTGGTGCAGGCAGTCGATCTCGTTCTGCTCGGCCGCCGGGTACCCGAACCCCTTCTTGGTGATCACGTGCACGAGCACCGGGCCGCCGAAGCCGCGGGCGTGCCTCAGCGCGTGTTCGCACATCCGCTCGTCGTGCCCGTCGATGGGGCCGACGTACTTCAGGCCCAGGTCCTCGAACATCACCTGCGGCTGGATGACGTCCTTGATGCCTTTCTTGACGCGGTGCAGCGTCCCGTACAGCGGCGGGCCGACCAGCGGGGTCCGGGGCAGCGTGGTCTTGATGGCCTCGAGCACGTGCTCGTACCGGGGGTTGACGCGTATCGCCGCCAGGTGCTCGGCCAGGCCGCCGATCGTCGGCTGGTAGGACCAGCCGTTGTCGTTGATGATCATGACCAGCCGCGAGTCCTTGGCCGCCGCGATGTTGTTCAGCGCCTCCCAGGCCATGCCGCCGGTGAGCGCCCCGTCGCCGATGATCGCGACCACGGTCCGGTCCGGCTCGCCGCGCAGCTTGTAGGCCTTGGCCAGGCCGTCGGCGTAAGACAGGCTGGTGGAGGCGTGCGAGTTTTCCACCAGGTCGTGCTCGGACTCGGCCCGGCTCGGGTAGCCGGTCAGCCCGCCGCGCTGGCGCAGCGTGCCGAACGTCGCCGCGCGGCCGGTCAGCAGCTTGTGCACGTACGCCTGGTGCCCGGTGTCGAAGATGATGCGGTCCTTCGGGGAATCGAAGACACGGTGCACCGCGATCGTGAGCTCGACCACGCCCAGATTCGGGCCGAGGTGACCGCTGGTCTTGGTCACCGTCTCGATGAGGACGTCGCGGATCTCCCCGGCCAGGGTGGTGAGCTGGTCCTGATTGAGTTTCTTCAGGTCCTCGGGGCCGTTAATGCACTCCAGCAGGGTCACGGTGGGTCGC
>JASHVM010000214.1:0-5566 GCA_030044595.1 Streptosporangiaceae bacterium | reverse complement strand
CTTCGATCTCAGCTACTGGGCCTGGCCCGCCGGCCAGCACCGGACCGGGCCCGACGGCTGTGAGATCGGCTACACCTGGCTCAGCCCGAAGGCGATCAGGACCGGCGCGAACACCGAGATGAAGCGCCTTATGCTGACGCACGCCTTCGAGGTCTGGCAGGTGCAGGCCGTGTGCCTGCACACCGACGCGCGGAACCAGCGGTCACGGGACGCGATGCGGCGAATCGGCGCGCGCTACGAGGGCACCCTGCGTGCGCACCGGCTAGACGCGGACGGGAAGCCCCGCGACTCGGCGCGCTTCAGCATCACCGCCGCCGAGTGGCCGGCGGTCAGACAGCATCTTGACGAGCTTTCCCGCCGCTACCAGCGATCGTGACCACCTCCGCGGCGCCGGCCAGCGGACGGGCAGCCAGGGACCGCCACCAGGCCTGGCCGGATTCGGGCAGCATGTAGATGGGGTCGTAGTAGGGGTACTCGCGGCTGAGCGCCAGCTCGTCATCCTGCTCGATGGCGGTGTGGTAGTTCTTGGTCCAGTAGGAGATGCCGCGCTCGGCATCGTACCTGGCCACCTGGTGCAGCCAGCGCTTGCCGACGTAGGGCACGTCGCACACCATCCGCGGGGTCGCGAACCCCGGCAGGTAGCCCATGATGTCGTGCTGCAGCGACTGGCCCTCGGCCAGCGTCAGCCGCCAGTGCTCGCTGCCGGGGATCATGTCGCACATGTAGAAGTAGTACGGCATGATCGCGGCCTCATCGAGCAGGGCAAAGCACAGGTCGAGCAGCGCCCCGGCGCTGTCATTCACCCCGCGCAGCAGGACGCCCTGGTTCCGCACGTCGCGCACGCCGGCCTCCAGCATGGCCCGCGCGGCCCGGGCCACCAGCGGCGTCACCGACTGGGCCGAGTTCACGTGGGTGTGGATGGCGATGCTCACGCCGCGCGAGCGGGCGGTACTAGCAAGCCGGGCCATGCCGGCCCGGACCTGGTCAGACAGCCAGTGCTGGGGCAGTCCCATCAGCGCCTTGCTGGCCAGCCTGATGTCCCTGATCGAGTCGATCTCGAGAAGCGCGGCCACGAACGACTCCAGTCGCGGCCAGGGCAGGTTGGCCACGTCCCCGCCGGACACCACCACGTCGCGCACCCCCGGCGTGCGGCGCAGGTAGGCCAGCATCGCGTCGAGCCGGTCTTCGCGGGCGAGCGCGAACTTGTGCTTGTCGGTCCCGGGGGTCGGGTTGCCCACCAGGTCCATCCGCGTGCAGTGGCCGCAGTACTGCGGGCAGGTCGGCAGCAGCTCGGCGAGCACCTTGGTGGGGTAGCGGTGGGTGAGGCCCTCGACGGCCCACATCTCCGCCTCGTGCAGCGAGTCACGCTGCGCGTACGGGTGCGAGGGCCAGTCGGCCCGCCGGTCGCTGAACGCCGGGATCATGTACCTGCGCACCGGGTCGGCGTAGAACGCCTCGGTGAAGCCCGGCTGGTCGGGCGACCCGGACGGCACCATCGTGTTGAGCATCTGGGGCGGGAGCAGCATCGACATGGTGGCTCGCTCGCGCTGGTCGCGCTCGAGGTCGTCGAAGAACGCCTCGGCCAGCCCCGGGCCGGTGACCTGCCTCAGCTGGCGGGCGTTCTTGACGCAGTGCGCGCGCTGCCACTGCACGGATTCCCAGTCCTCGGCGGACACCTCGGCCCAGCCGGGGAACCGGCGCCAGTCGGGTTCGGCCAGCTCATGACGCTTGTAAACGTAAGGCTGCGAGACCATGGACGAAGCCCTCCAATCTATGGATAATACCGAAGGACCTGCGGTACAAAACGTAGTGAACCGTAGATCCTTCGGAACGGCCCGTCGGTTACGTGGCCGTCGGCGCACCCGTACGTGCGGATGCTCACCCGGACTCTTCCGCCCGCCCCGACGAGCGAGGCGGAAGCTGGGTGGCAATAAATCTTCTTGATATTACGCTCTATGCCTAAGAACTTTCGGCATTAAGGTACTATAACAGAAAATTTTCCTGTTGCGCACCCGCCTGCCCACCCAGGGCAGGTCGACGCGGGCCGGCCTACACCGGCCGGCTTGCGGGAAGGACCACGTGCATGACCACTACGCTCTCGCCGCTCGGACTCCGCCGCGTCCTCGACCCCCCCGGCGTTCTGCCGCAGGCCGCCTGGCGGCTGGACGCGAGCGCCGCGATCGCGGCCGATGAGGTGCGGATCCGCGTCGACCGGCTGAACCTGGACGCCGCCTCCTACCGCCAGCTCCGCGAGGCCTACGCGGGCGACCCGGACAAGATCAGGGCTGCGGTCGTCGAGATCATCGCCACCCGGGGCAAGATGCAGAATCCGGTCACCGGGTCGGGCGGCATGCTGACCGGCACGGTCGAGGAGGTGGGCCCGGATTCCCCGCTGGGGCTCGAGCCCGGGCAGCGGATAGCCACGCTGGTCTCCCTGACCCTGACCCCTCTGGTCATCACCGACTCGCTCGCCCGCTGGGACGGGCAGTCCGAGCAGGTCCCGTGCGAGGGCCACGCCATCTTGTTCGCCCGGTCCATCGCCGCTGTTCTCCCCGACGACCTCCCGGTACCGCTGTCACTCGCGGTTCTCGACGTCTGCGGCGCCCCGGCCCTGACCAAGCGCGTCGTCACCGCGGGCTCCAGGGCGGGCCAGGGGCCAGTGGCCCTCATCGTCGGCGCGGCAGGCAAGAGCGGCTCGCTGTCGGCAGCGGCCGCGCGCCAGGCCGGGGCGGCCAGGGTCATCGGCGTCGTCCCCGCCCAGGCCGAGGCGGCACTGCTGCGGGAGGCCGGCGGGCTGGTGGACGCGGTCGTCATCGCCGACGCCAGGGACCCCGCGGGCCTGGCCCGCGCGGTGCAAGCCGCCGGCGGCCCGGCCGACGTGACCGTCGTCTGCGTCGACGTGGCCGGCTGCGAAGGGGGCGCGATCTTGTCCACGGCCCAGGCCGGGACGGTGATCTTCTTCTCGATGGCGACCTCGTTCAGCTCCGCCGCGCTGAGCGCCGAGGGCGTGGCCGCGGACGTGACGATGCTGGTGGGCAACGGGTACGTACCGGGTCACGCCGAGCTCGCGCTCGACCTGGTCCGGACCACGCCGGCGCTGCGCGCCCTGTTCGAGCAACGCCTGTCAGCTCACGGCGCCGAAGGAGGCCAGCGGTGACAGGAAAGCTGAACCTCGATCCGGCGGTAGTGGCGCAGGCCCGCGAGCTGGCCAGGCGGGCTGGGCAGCCGGTGGTGGAGCTCGCGCGGACGCACACCACCGTGTCGGTGGAACGGGCCGTGCTGCGGCTGGCCGGGCTGGAGGGGGCCGACGAAGACGGGATGCCGTGGGTGAACCGGCTGACCGACGCGGTCCGGGAATCGGTCGGGCTGGAGCACGGGACCGCCCTGCCGGTCTGGGACGCGATGCTGGCCGGCGGCTACCCGGACCTGCGCACGCTGGCCGTCGACGCCGGGGCGGGGCTGGTCAAGTTCCGTCTTCCCGCGGGCGATGATGCTGACGCGGCCCGTGAAAGCGCGGACCGTTCGGTGAAAAAAGGAATCTCCCGGATCGATGCCCAGCGGGCCGAGCGGCACCGGATGGTGGCCGCCACGTCGGACCCGCCGATGCCGTGGATCTACCTGATCGTCGCGACCGGCGACATCTACGAGGACATCCCGCAGGCCCAGGCGGCGGCGCGGGAGGGGGCCGACGTCATCGCGGTGATCAGGTCCACGGGGCAGTCGCTGCTGGACTACGTGCCGGAGGGCGCGACCAGGGAGGGGTACGCGGGGACCTACGCGACCCAGGAGAACTTCCGGCTGATGCGCGCCGCGTTGGACGACGTCTCCCGGGAGCTCGGGCGCTACGTCCGGCTGACCAACTACGCCTCCGGTCTTTGCATGCCGGAGATCGCCTCGCTGGCCGGGCTCGAGCGGCTGGACATGATGCTGAACGACTGCATGTACGGCATCATCTTCCGCGACATCAACCCGGTGCGGACCTTCATCGACCAGCGGTTCTCGCGGCAGGTGCACGCGCGGGCGGGCATCGTCATCAACACCGGCGAGGACAACTACCTGACCACCGCCGACGCGGTGGACGCGGCGCACACCGTGGTCGTGTCGCAGCTGCTGAACGAGTTCTTCGGCCGCGAGGCGGGGCTCGCCGACGGCCAGCTCGGGCTGGGGCACGCGTTCGAGATCAACCCCGAGCTGCCGGACTCGTTCCTGCTCGAGCTGGCTCACGCGCAGCTGATCAGGGAGCTGTTCCCGGACGCGCCGCTGAAGTACATGCCGCCGACCAAGCACATGACCGGCAACGTATTCGCCGGATACCTGCTGGACGCGTTCTTCAACCTGTGCGGGGTGATGACGGACCAGTCCATCCTGCTCATCGGGATGATGACCGAGGGCATCCACACCCCGTTCCTGTCCGACCGTGATCTGGCCCTGGAGAACGTCCGCTACGTGCGCCGCGCGGCCGGGCGGCTCGGCGCCTCGTTCCGGCCGGAGCCGGACGGCTTGGTCGCCCAGCGGGCCCGGCAGGTCCTCGGCGAGGCCGTCGACCTGCTGCGTACGATCGGCTCGCAGGGACTGCTGAACGCGATCGCGGAGGGCACGTTCGGGGTGACGAAGCGCCCTCCCGGCGGCGGCCGGGGCCTGGACGGAGTGGTCGAGCGCGCCGAGGGCTACTACAACCCCGCGGCCGAGCTGCTGGAGGCCGGTCGGGAATCGGCGCGGCCTGTGGAGGTGACCAGATGAGCCCGACCGGGAGAGTAGGGGTGGTGCGGCCGTACGGCGACACCACCGGCGACGGGCGGGTGCAGCTGTCGTTCACGCTGCCCGTGCCGTTCGGCGATGAGGCCGAGCGCGCCCGGGCCGAGGGCGCCGCGCTGCAGCTCGCGGCCAAGATGGGCCTGGACCCGGCGATGGTCGTGCACGCCAAGGGGATGGGACCCGACTTCACCTTCTTCATCGTCTACGGGCGGGTCGGCCACGTGGTCGACTTGTCGGCCGTGACGGTGGCCGAGCGCGAGTTCCCCGTGCTCCCGGCGGCGGAAGTGAACCTGCGGATCCGTTCGGCGCTCGGCCGCAAGCTGGTCGTGGTGGGCGCGTGCATCGGCACCGACGCGCACACGGTCGGCATCGACGCGATCCTGAACGTGAAGGGGCATGCGGGGGAAAAGGGGCTGGAGTACTACCGGGAGATCCGCGTGGTGAACATGGGCTCGCAGGTCAGCGTCGCGGACCTGGTCGCCCGGGCCGCGGCCGAGCACGCCGACGCGGTCCTGGTCAGCCAGGTGGTCACCCAGCGTGACGCCCACCTGTCGAACACCCGGGAGATGGCCGGGGCGTTCCGGCGTGAGCTCGGCGAGCGCCGGCCGCTGCTGGTGGTCGGCGGGCCGCGGTTCGACCCGAACGCCGCACGCGACCTCGGCGTGGACAAGGTCTTCGGCCGCGGCACCACGCCGCGCGAGGTGGCCAGCTACCTGGCCCACGCGCTCGCCCCGCAAGCTCCGCAGAGGGGTGCCGCGTGAACGGCGGCAGCCCGGTCGGCCTGTCCGTGACGCACCGCAGGTACGTGAAG
>JASHVM010000213.1:0-3254 GCA_030044595.1 Streptosporangiaceae bacterium | reverse complement strand
CGGCAGTCGCGGTCGCGCCGGTGGGATCCAGGATCGCGTTGGGCATTGCTGAGGTCCTTCTAGTGCTCGTGGATGATGACGCCACGGATGTTCTTGCCATCCATCATGTCCTGGTAGCCCTCGTTAACCTGGTCCAGGGTGTAGCGCTTGGTGACGAGCTCGTTCAGCTTGACGTCGCCGGCCTGCCACAGGCCCAGGATCATCGGGATGTCGTAGAGCGGGTTCGCGCCGCCGAACAGCGATCCCTGTATCCGCCGGTGGTAGCCGATGAGGATGCCTCCGGGCAGCACCATGTCGTAGTAGCCGACGCCGGTGATGACGACCGTCCCGGCCTTGCCCGTCATGTCGACGGCCGCCTTGACCACGTCGTTGTTCATCTCGCCGACGGTGCAGATCACCTTGTCCGCGAGTTGCCCGCGGGTCAGGTCGACGATGACTTCCTTGGCCGTCACCGGGTCCGCGAAGGCGTGCGTGGCGCCGAGTTCCATCGCCTGCTCGCGCTTGAACTCGACCGGGTCGATCGCGATGACGTTCTTGCCGCCGGCGTACCGGGCGCCCTGGATGGCGTTGATGCCCACCCCGCCGGTGCCGAAGACCACGACCGTCTCGCCCGGCCGCACGTCCGCCGCGTAGATCGCCGAGCAGAACCCGGTGGTCACCCCGCAGCTCACCAGCGCCGCCAGCTCGAACGGGATGTCCGGCTCGATCTTCACGCAGGACCATTCGGAGATGACGGCGCGCTCGGAGAACGTGCCGAGCACGCACATCCCGCCCAGGTCCTCGTCGCCGTCGTGGAAGCGGAATGTCCCGTCGACCAGGCAGCCGATGGCCGCGTTCTTGCCGGCGTCGCAGAGGTTCTGATGACCGGTGGAACAGTACCGGCAGGTCCCGCAGACGGGGATGTAGGAGCAGGCCACCCGGTCGCCTTCGTTGACCCTGGTGACGCCGGGGCCGGTCTTTTCGATCACGCCGGCGCCCTCGTGCCCGCCGACGAGCGGGAGGCGCGCGGTGCCGGTGGCCCGGATGTGCTCATCGGAGTGGCACAGCCCGGCGGCCTCGTACCGGATGAGGACCTCGCCGGCCTTCGGCTCGTCCAGGTCCAGCTCGGTGATTTCCCACGGGTTGCCGCCCTTGCGGAGCACCGCTGCCCGGGTCTTCATCATCGCTCGGTTTCCTCCGGCTTCCTTTGTGACAAGCCACTGCACAGCCCTGTCTTTGTTTTCATATCACGCGCTACTCGTCGTCAAAAGTGTCATATATCGTGTGCCCTGAACCCGCGAGGAGCGCTTATGACCGTCACCAGATCGGCCGGGACCGTGGCTGTGGCCGGCCCCAGGGATTGAGGGCAGGACGTGGAGATATCGCTGGACGGCAAGGTGGCCCTGGTCACCGGGGCCGGGCCGAACATCGGCAGCGGGATCGCGCTGGCGCTGAGCCGGTACGGCGCGCGGGTGGCGTGCAACGACCTTGATCTCGACGCCGCGAAGGCGGCGGCGCGGCGGATCGAGCGGAACGGCGGCACCGGGCTCGCGTTGTCCGGCGACGTCAGTTCCGAACAGGACGTGCTGGCGAACATCGGCGCGGTCCTGCACGCCTGGGGGCGGATCGACATCGTGATCAACAACGCCGCGGACATGCACGCCCGGGGCATCCTGGAGGAGGACCTGGCTTCGTTCAACCGCGCTGTGACCGTGGCCGCGGCGGGCAACTTCCTGTTCACCAAGCACGCCGCGATCGCGATGATCGAGCGCGGCATCAAGGGGTCGATCGTCTCGATCCTGTCCTCAAACGCGTGGCAGGGCGCGGCGGGCTTCGTCGCCTACGCCTTCCACAAGGGCGGGCTGGCCAACTTCGTCCGCGCCGCCGCGATGGATCTCGCGCCGTACGGGATCCGGGTGAACAGCTTCTCCCCCACCGCGCCGCGGCCGGACAACCCGGAACTGCTCGCGCAGTGGCGCGCCGAAGGGCGCACCGAGCTGCGGCCGCCGCGCCGGGAGCCGGCTGACCGCCCGCCGTGGTGGCGGCCGGCCGGGACGTTCGACGTGCGGCGGAACATTCCGATGGGCGAGCCCGCCACGCCGACCGACATCGGCCACTGCGTGGCCTGGATGTGCTCGGACTACGCGCGCCTGGTCACCGGCTGCGATTTCGTCGTCGACGGCGGCGCCCGGGCTAAGTACTGGGCGTACACCCCGCCGGCGGACAACGCCGGGCCGGTGCCGCCGATCCCGCTCGAGTTCGCCGATTTCGACGGAGCTGACGATGGCTGACAACGGAGCTGACGGTGGCTGAAATGGTACGCGCGGCGGTGCAGACCGGGCCGCGGCAGATCGAGATCAGGGAGTTCCGCCGCCCGGTCATCGGCGCTGACGACGGCGGGCTGCTGCGGATCGAGGCGTGCGGGATTTGCGGCAGCGACGTCGAGCAGTACAAGGGCAACCTGGGACAGCAGTCGCTGCCGATGGTGCCGGGTCACGAGCCGCTCGGGATCATCGAGGAGGTCAGCGATCGGGCCGCCGCCCGGTGGGGCGTGCAGCCCGGCGACCGGGTGGCGGTGGAGATCCTCATCCCGTGCCGGTCGTGCGATCTGTGCCTGGCCGGGCGCTACATGTCCTGCCGGAACCGGATCGGCAGTCACGGCGGCTCCAACCCGCCGGAGCGCGGGCTCGGCCTGTACGGCGGCTTCTCCGAGTACATCCACCTGCACCCGAACTCGATCTTGCACAAGGTGCGCGGCGACATCCCGGCCGAGATCGCGGTGATGTTCAACCCGCTGGGCGCTGGCGTACGCTGGGCCGCTCACCTGGGCGGAGTGCAACTCGGAGACACCGTGCTGATCCTCGGCGCCGGACAGCGCGGCCTCGCGGCGGTGCTGGCCTCACGGGTGGCCGGCGCCGGGACGATCATCGTGACCGGGCTGTCCCGCGACGCCGGCAAGCTGGCGCTGGCCCGCGAGTTCGGCGCCGACTACACGATCGACGTCGAGGCGGAGGACACGGTCTCGCGGGTGGCGGAGATCACCGGCGGCGCCCTGGCCGACGTGGCGCTGGAGCTGACGCCGATGGCCGCGCAGCCCATCCGGGACGCGCTTCATGCCGTCCGGTGGGGCGGCCGGGTCGTGCTGGCCGGCCTGAAGGGCGGCCGCCCGGTCGAGTTGTCCACCGACCTGATCATCAACAAGGCCATTACCGTAGTGGGCGCGTTCAGCGTGGACTCCCGCGCCTACGCCGAGGCGATCCGACTGATCGAGGCCG
>JASHVM010000212.1:0-3866 GCA_030044595.1 Streptosporangiaceae bacterium | reverse complement strand
GTCACGCTGCCGGGCGAGGCGGACGTCGAGATACCCGTCGCCGATCGCCTTTTGCTGGCCCTGCGCGGCAGGCCGCTGCCCGCTGCGGACCGGCGCGTGCTCGGCGCGTTCGCCTCCTACGCGGCCGTCGCTCTCGACCAGCAGCGGCTGGCCGCCGAGGCCGAGGCGGCCAAGCCGCTCGCCGAAGCCGACCGGATGCGGACCGCGCTGCTGGCGGCGGTCAGCCACGACCTGCGCACGCCGCTGGCGTCCGCTAAGGCGGCCGTGACCAGCCTGCGATCGGCGGACGTGGACTGGGCCGACGAAGACCACGACGAGCTGCTGGCCACGGCGGACGAATCGCTGGACCGGCTGACCCACCTGGTGGACAACCTGCTGGACATGAGCAGGCTGCAGGCCGGCGCGCTGTCCCTGTTCCCGCGCCCGGTCGGCCTGGACGAGATCGTGTCTCGCGCGCTGGACAGCCTGGACCCGGCCGCGCGCGGCATCACCGTCGACATTCCTGACTCCCTGCCCGAGATCAACGTCGACCCGGCGATCGCCGAACGCGTCATCGTGAACCTGACCGAGAACGCGCTGCGCTACTCGCCGCCCGGCCAGCCGCCGCTGCTGACCGCCAGCGCCCTCGGCGACCGGGTGGAGCTGCGCGTGGTCGACCGCGGCCCGGGCATACCCGAGGAGGACAGGGACCGGATGTTCGTGCCGTTCCAGCGGCTCGGCGACACCGACAACACGACCGGGGTCGGGCTCGGCCTCGCGCTGTCACGTGGCCTGACCGAGGCCATGGGAGGGACGCTCACGGCCGAGGACACGCCCGGCGGCGGGCTGACCATGACGGTGTCGGTGCCGGTCGTTCAGCAGCCGGATTACGAGTACGCACCGGGTCAGCGGGAGCGCGAGGCGTCCGAGGGGCCCGGGGCGTGACGAGGGTCCTCGTCGTCGACGATGAGCCGCAGATTCTCCGCGCGCTGCGCATCAACCTCAGGGTGCGCGAGTACGACGTGCACGTCGCGGCCACCGGGGCCGAGGCCCTCGAGGTAGCCGCCAAGTACCCGCCCGACCTGGTGATCCTCGACCTCGGCCTGCCCGACCTGGACGGCGTGGAGGTGATCGGCGGCCTTCGCGGCTGGACCAACGCGCCGATCATCGTGCTGTCGGGCCGGGCCGACAGCACCGACAAGGTCGAGGCACTGGACGCGGGGGCGGATGACTACATCACCAAGCCGTTCGGCGTGGAGGAGCTGCTCGCTCGCATGCGCGCCGCGGTCAGGCGCACCGGAACGGCCGAAGACCTGCCGAGGGTCCGGCTGGGCGACCTGGTTGTCGACCTGGCCGCCAAGCGGGTCACCCGGCGGGAAGCGGTTCCGGCGGGCGCCGACGGCGCCGCCGCCCAGCCGGACGACATCAGGCTCACCCCGACCGAATGGCACCTGCTCGAGGTGCTGCTCCGTAACCCCGGCAAGCTGCTCAGCCGCAACCAGCTGCTGACCGAGGTATGGGGACCCGGGTACGCGGACGCCACCGGCAACCTGCGCCTGTACATGGCCCAGCTGCGCCGCAAACTGGAACCAGACCCGGCCCGCCCCCGCTGGCTGATCACCGAGCCCGGAATGGGCTACCGCTACCAGCCAAGCCCGGGCGAGGCCGTGTGAGGGGTGGTCACCCGGCTTCACCCACCGCGGCCGGCGGTGGGGACCGCAGCCTACCGCTGGGTGATGCCACCGCGGCCCGGCCCGGGTCCCAAGCAGCGAAGGGCGAGCGCCACGGCGTCTTCGGGCATCAAAGAGCCCGCTTCTCGCTGAGCCCTGGCGAACGCGTCCGCGCCCAGCGCGCGGCGAGCGGCCGCCCAGGTCGCGGCGACGGATGCCCGCCGGTAGGCGGGGCGCGGGACACCCATCCGTTCCCGCCACGCGTCCGCCGCCCCTAGGAGGTAGACAGCCGTCCCGCCGTCACCGGTGGCCGCTGCCACGCGCGCGGTCTCCTCCACGGCCGTCAGCACCATCCAATGCGGGCCCGCCGGCCAGCCCTCGACCAGCGCTTCCCCGAGCATCGCCCGGGCCCGATCGTACTCGGCCCGGTCGCAGGCGAGCCGGCCCGACGTGACCAGCAGCTCGACCACCCCGCCGGGTATCCCGTGCTCACGGAACAGCTCCAGCGCCTCCGCGGCGAGCGTCTCGGCTTGTCCCAGGTCACCGCGCATCGCCGCCGCCAACGCCAGGTTGTTCAGGGAAAACCCGGTGCCCATGTGGTGTTCGAGTTCGCGGCACAGGGCCAGCGTGCCGGTGCACAGGGTCTGCACCGTTTCCGGGTCACCCTGATCGCGAGCCAAGTCGCTCAGGCCCAGCAGGGCAAACGCCTCGCCGACCCGATCACCCAGGGCGCGGTACCGCGACAGGCACTCCTCGAAATCCTGCCGGGCACCGTCAAGATCCCCGCGCTCGCGCGTGATCAAGCCCAGCCGGAACAGGGCGTAGCCGATGGCCGCCTCGTCGGCTGCGTCACGGGCTATGGCCAGGCTCTTTTCGGCCAGGGCCGCCGCTTCCTCGTACAGGCCCTGCCTCCGCGCCACGATCGCCCGGTGGGCGAGCACGCCGGAGAGCTGCGCAGTCTGCCCGAGCGCTTGGTAAAGGGTCAGGCCCTGCTCGAAAAGAGCGTCGGCCAGTTCAAAGTCATCCTGGTCGTGGGCCAGCCACGCCGCTCCCGTCAGCGCGGCCACCCGTACCGCGGCAGGCGCCTCCCGGGCTCCTTCGAGGCGCAGGAAATGGTCCAGCCAGTGCCGTCCCTCGTTGAAGTGGTTGTGGCGCTGCCAAAACGGCCACAACGCTCCGGTCAGCCGCAGGCCGAGGGTCACGTCGCCCTGCTCCCGGGCCCAGCCGAGCGCCGCCCGCAGGTTGTCGTGCTCGGCCTCCAAACGAGTCAGCCAGGTCACCTGCTCCGGCCCGGCCAGCGCGGTGCTGGCGGCCTCGGCCAGGGCAAGGTAGTAATCGGCGTGACGCTGCCGGACGGCGGCCGCCTCCCCACTGGCCTCCAGCTGCTCCAAGGCGAAGGCCCGGATCGTGTTCAGCTGCCGGAACCACACCTCGGAGGAGGGCATTTCGACGGCTTGCACCAGGCTGGCTTCCACCAGCGCGCCCATGTCCTCCAGCACGGCCGCCGAAGTCATCGCACCGTCGCCGTCCTGGCCGGCCGTGGAGAAGCACACCTCCCCGGCCGCCGCCAAGGTGAAACCGCCGGCGAAAACGGCCAGCCTCCTGAACAACGCCTGCTTCTCCTGCGCTATCAGGCCATAGCTCCAGGCGATCACGTCCCGGATCGTGCGCTGCCGCGCCGGCAGGTCACGAGGTCCCTCGGTCAGCACTCCGAGGGCCTCGCCCATCCGGGTGAGCAACGCCGCCGGGCTCAGCACCGATACCCGGGCCGCCGCCAACTCGATGGCCAGCGGCAGCCCGTCCAGGCGGGCGCACAGCTCACCCACCACCGCCGAGTTGGCGTCGGTGAGAGTGAAATCGGGCCGCCGGGCCTGCGCCCGCTGGACGAACAACGCCACCGCGGCGATCCGGCCCAGGGCCTCCGCGCCCACGGTCACGCCGGGAACCGGCAGGGCCAGCGGCGGCACCGGGTACACCTGCTCACCCCGCACCCGCAACGGCACCCGGCTCGTGATCAGTACCTGCAGCCCCGGGCAGGCGGCGCACAGCTGGAGCGGTACCCCGGCCGCCTCGACGACCTGCTCGAAGTTGTCGAGCAGCAGCAACAACCGCTGGCCGCTGAGGCGGCTGATGAGGGTAGCCGTGAGCGGGCGGCCCGGGACGTCGGTGACGCCCAGGGCCTGGGCGATATAGGCCGGGACGAGCTGAGGGTCCCGA
>JASHVM010000211.1:0-5350 GCA_030044595.1 Streptosporangiaceae bacterium | reverse complement strand
GGTGTGCGCCGCTGGTCCAGACCTTCTGGCCGTTGATCCGCCAGCCCTTCTCGGTCTTGGTCGCCCTCGTCTTGATGCCGGCCGCATCGGACCCGGCGCCTGGCTCGCTGAACAGCTGGCACCAGATCACATCCTGGTTGAGCGCCGGGAGGACCCAGCGCGCTACCTGGTCCGGGCTGGCGTATTGGATCAGGGTCAGGACGATCCAGCTGGTGATGCCGTAGCTAGGCCGCTTGATCGCGGCCGCGGCGAACTCCTGCTCGATCACCAGCTGCTCGATGGCGCCCGCATCCCGGCCCCACGGCTTCGGCCAGTGCGGCATCGCGTAGCCGGATTCGATCAGCGCCTGCTTTCTCGCATCGCCCGTCAAGCCGCGCAGCCGGGCAATGTCAGGCCCGATCGCCGCCCGGATCGGCTCGGCCTCGGCGGGCAAGTCGATGGCAGCCGCCCGGCGCACCCCACGGCGGACCAGGTCGGTAACCTCGATCGCCGCCTGCTCGGCGTCCACCACCGCGGCGATCGCGGCGGCCCGGCGCAGGTACAGGTGCGCGTCGTGTTCCCAGGTGAACCCGATGCCGCCATGGACCTGGATGTTGAGGTTGGCGTTGGTGACTGCGGCTGGCATAGCCAGAGCCGCCGCGATGGCGGCCGTATAACTGAGCTGGTCACCGCCGCCGATCCCGGCCCGGCCGGCGTCCCACGTGGCGGCGATCGCCAGCTCGGCGGCTACCAGCATGTTCGCGCAATGGTGCTTGACCGCCTGGAAGGTCCCGATCGGGCGGCCGAACTGCTGGCGAATCTTGGCGTATTCGGCCGCCTGCTCAGTGGTCTCGGCGGCGATACCGGCCGCCTCTGCCGCGAGCACAGCCCGGGCCACGTCGGTCAGCAGCCCGCGCGCGCCCGGCAGGACGGTCGCCGGCGCGGCGTCGAGCCGGACCCTGGCCGCGCGGCGACTCTGGTCCAGATTGACAGGAACATCGGCCTGGACGCCGATTGACTTCTCGATCACCAGTACGTCGTCACCGGCAGGTACCACTAGCACGTCCGCCAAGTGACCGCTGATCACGACTCCGACGTTCCCGGTCGCGGTACCGTCCGCGTAGGTCACTTCGCCGCCGAGTGCGGCCGCCCCGACCACGGTGCCGTCAGCCAGCGCAGGCAGGAGCCGCTTCTGCAGGTCATCAGGCCCGGCGGCGGTCACTACGGCGCTGGTTATGACGGTCGGAACGAACGGCCCCGGTGCCAGCTGCCGGCCCATCTGCTCGGCCACGACCAGCGTTTCGGCCAACCCGAAGCCCGAGCCGCCATGTTCTTCAGGTACGTGCAGGCCGAGCAGGCCGAGGCTGCCCAACTCGGCCCAGAAAGCGGGCAGCGCGTCCGCCTGGGACCCGAGCATGTTACGGGCCGCCGCGCGCGACTGATGTTTGGTCAGGAGCCCGGCGACGGTCTGCGCGAGCGCGCGGTGCTCTTCAGAGATGGCGATCGACATGGATTACTATTTCCCCGTCCACCCGGTGATAGCACCTCCGAGACGATGCCTGTCATGATTCACCCCGCGCCGGGTGCTGCCCACCTCGGCCAGCCGTGACCCCCGCCGCGAGTCGGTCGACGTCACAGCCCGATATCTACGAGTTCATCTCGGTTATATAGGTAGCCATCCGGCAGCAGGCCCACGTCAACGGTCTCCGGTGATAGCCCCGGCGGAACATAACCCGCACAGGGGCAACATCTCCACACTTTCAGCGAACCCAGCCGGACCCGGCAGGAGGCCGGGGCGCGGTGAGACGCGGCAGTGTGCGCGCATCGGACGCACACTCTCGCCGTCGGCAAAGACGTACAGTGCCATTCCCAGAGCATATTGGCCCCGGCGGACAGCCAGAACATGAAATAGACGAACGCGATCACGACGCCTGCAGCGCCATATCCGCCGCCACCCGGCAGGGAAGCGAACGCAAAAGCGGCGGCAAGAATGGCTGGCGTGATGAACCCGGATGCCCCCCACCTGACTGCGTTGCTCATCCGCCACCGGGGCAACTCGCGTAGCGGCTGGCCTCCGGCCAACTCGGCGGGTATGTCGGCGGCGATCTCGGCCAGCTCCGCGGACGTACGTGCGGTGAGCGTCTGGTCGATCCGCGCGTCGAACTCGTCCTTGGTCAGCCGACCCTGCACGAATGCGGCCTTGAGCGTGCCGATCATCTGCTCGCGGTCGGCATGCGACACGCGCCGACGGCGGCGGCCCGCCACCGCTGCCTTTTCGTCTCCCGGTCCTGTAATCACGGTGCCTCCCAGGAGGGGGATCAGAAAACAGCGTAGCGCGACTGCCCCCCTGGCGGCCATCTCGATAGCCCGGCCGGCCGCCGTCATGTAACTGGTCAGTAACATTCTAGCGTGGCAGGAAGCTTCTACGTGCCGCTGGGCACCGGCTCGTGGCGGGCGACACCGCACACAGCCGGCCCGTGGGACACCACGACCCAGCACGGCGGTCCGCCGAGCGCGCTGCTCGGCCGGGCTATGCGGCGCTGTCAGCCGCGGCCCGACATGATGATCGGCCGCTTCACCTGCGAGATCCTGCGCGCCATTCCGGTCGGCGAGCTCAGCGTCCAGGCCCGTCTCGCGCGGCCGGGCCGCAGCGTCGAACTGCTGGAGGCCAGCGCGACGGCCCAGGGCCGCGAAGTGGCCCGGGCCACCGCCTGGCGGGTACGCCGGGCCGACAGCCCTCCGGTGGAACCGCGGCTGCCCTCTCCCCCGCCGCTGCCGGGCCAGCCGCCTGCTCTGCCGCCGGCCGGCTGGGCGGACGGGTACCTTTCGGCCATCGAGTGGCGGCAGGCCAGGGGAAGCCTCAGCGCTCCCGGACCTGCCACGCTATGGGCACGGATGCGCTACCCGCTCGTGCCGGACGAGGAGCCCGACCCGCTGGAGCGCGTCCTCGCCGTCGCCGACAGCGGCAACGGCGCCTCCTGGGAACTCGACATGAACCGCTGGCTTTTCATCAACCCTGAGCTCACCGTCCACCTGCACCGCGAGGCAGCCGGCGAATGGATCTGCCTAGACGCCCAGACCGTCATCTCTGCCGGCGGTGTCGGGCTGGCTACCTCCGTGCTGTCCGACCGGGACGGTCCAGTCGGCGTCGGCGCCCAGACGCTGCTGATCGCCTCCCGGACGGCAGGGTAACGTAGCTCGCTCGGCGCGGACGCCCGACGGTCACCGCTAGCGCCTCACGGCTGCATCACGACCGGTCGTCCGGCGCGTCGGCAGGGGCTAGCCGGCCGGGCTGGCCGGCCGGGCAGAGCTGCCGGGCACGCCGGCTGCCGGGCCGTCAGGCATGGGCGGCGATGGTCCGCGCGCACTCCATCGACTCCGCGTGCGTGGTGTCGACCTGCAGGTCGTACATCACGCCCCGGTGCACCAGGTCCGCCTGGGAGACGGCCATCCCGGCGACACGATCACCTCGGGCAACTTCACGCCATTCGGCCACCGCGGCCTCGCACCTAACGCCGACCCACAGCACGTCAAGCCCGCCCAGGACCCTCTGCCAGCGCCGCTGAGAAACCGCTCCGCCGAGGAATACCTCATCGACGATGACGCGGGCGCCCGCGCGGATCATCGCGGCAACTCCCTCGATCCACGCTGTTTCCAGCGCGCGGAATTCCGGCCCGACGATCAGTTCGCCGCCGGGGACCGACTTAATACCCTGTTCCGACTGGCGCATCAAAGCAGGCATGGCCTGGATCAACGTGTCGACCCCCAGGACCAGCCACGGATCGGGCAAGATCGCCTGCAGGCACCTGGCGATGCCGGATTTCCCCGAACTGGAGCCGCCGTTGAGCACGATCATTTGAGTAGTCACCGCGCCACAATAAAAGGCAGCGGTAACGCTGCCAACGCACGTCGTTCCCGGCGGTCGGACCGTGGCCGTCCCGCCGCCAGAGCCGACGCCGCTGTCGTAGCCGAGGAGCGGGCCCGCGGGCTAGCCCCGAGCCGGAGAGCTTCGCCGTGCGCCGCTGCCTGCGGCCATCCTCGGCGAGGAGCGGGAACACCGGCTGTACGCGGAACGGGACCCCGACATCTGCAGGCGCGGTCGCCCTGACGCCGGTGTTGCCTAGATTCACCGCAAAATGGGAAGGATAAAGCTCGCGGGTATCGCCGACTTCAGCGGATGGTATCCGCTCGGAGGCGTGGCGCTGACGGCCTGGTAATCAGCGCGGCCTGCGCGCAGGACGACAGGGCCCTTCTGGGGGAGCGGATGCTGACGCCGGGACCATAAGGAGGCTCAAGATGGGGCGCAGTGGCGGCGCGCCGGGCGGTCGGCAGAGACGGTACGTTGGCCTGGCCGCCGTGGCGGCGCTGGTGCTGCTGGCCGCGGCGTGCACGGGCGGCGGGCACAACGCCAGTCAGGTTAAGCCTGCGGCTCAGGCTAAGGCCGAGGCCAAGCCCTCCGCGGCCGGACCCGAGGTGACGATAACGCCTGCGAACGGCGTGACCGACGCCGACCCGTCCGCCGGCATCACCGTCACGGCGGCGGACGGCACGCTGACGAACGTCACCGTGCGCACCTCCGGCGGCACCGTACCCGGCTCCCTCAGCCAGGGCGGCAAGGTCTGGCACAGCCAGTGGGCGCTTGACGTCTCCCAGTCCTACTCGGTGACGGCCACGGCGTCGCGGAGCGGGCGCGGCACCGTCACCGTCACGAGCGCGTTCCGCACGCTGACGCCGAGCCGGACGTTCAGTACCGAGATCCTCGAGGGCTACGACCAGACCTATGGCGTCGGGATGCCGATCATCTTGTACTTCAGCCAGCCGATCACCGACAAGGCCGCGGTCGAGCGGGCGCTGCAGGTCACGACGTCGAAGCCGGTAGTCGGCGCGTGGTATTGGGACGATCCGTGCAACATGGCCGCCGCCTGCGCCTACTTCCGGCCGCGTGACTACTGGCCGACCGGCACCACGGTGAGCTTTACCGGGCACCTGGACGGCGTGCAGGGCGCGCCGGGCATGTACGGCTTCCACACCCTGACCCAGACGTTCTACATCGGCGCATCGCTGATAGCGGTAGGGAACACTCAGACGCACCGCACGCAGATCTACTACAACGGCAGGCTCGCGTATGACTGGCCGATCAGCTCCGGCCGGCCGGGCGACGACACCCCGAACGGGAGCTACCTGACCATCGAGAAGTCCAACCCGGTGCTGATGACCGGCCCCGGGTACAGCCTGGAGGTGCCCTGGTCGGTGCGGTTCACCTTCAGCGGGGACTACTACCACGACGCCTACTGGTCGGTGGGCGAGCAGGGCTTCGAGAACGTCAGCCACGGCTGCGTCAACCTCTCCCCCGCGGACGCCGAGACGTACT
>JASHVM010000210.1:0-5806 GCA_030044595.1 Streptosporangiaceae bacterium | reverse complement strand
CGGGAGACTGTTCCGGCTGGACACCGGGACGGTCTGCTTGCTTGGCCACGAGCGGGGCGAACGGGTCCTGGTGTCCTGGAACGCGCGGCCCGCCGACTAGCCGACGGTCACGACCACGTTCCCGGTCTTCTGCTCGGTCTCGACGTACCGCGTCGCCTCGATCACGTCTTCCAGCGGGTAGTACCGGTCGATGACCGCCCGGTACTGACCCGCCTCGATGAGCTGCCTGAGGAACAGGACGTCCTGCTTGGTGTACCGGGGCGGTATCGGGAACACCACTTTCTTGTCGCCGACCCGCGCGGTCCACAGGGCCAGCGCCAGGTTCCGCAGCTGGTCGGTGGCCAGGTAGATGCCGCCCTGGTCGAGTGAGCCCTGACAGCGCCGGAATGAGTGCTTGCCGACCGCGTCGAAGATCACGTCGTAGGTCTTCCCGTTCTGGGTGAAGTCCTCCTGCGTGTAGTCGATGACCTGGCCGGCTCCGAGCGATCGGACGGTTTCCAGGTTCTTGGTGCCGCATACCGCGGTGACATCGGCGCCGAAATACCTGGACAGCTGCACCGCGGCGGTGCCGATGGACCCGGACGCACCGTAAACAAGGATGCTCCGCCCCTTCCGGACGCCGGCCGGCCGCAGGCACATCAGGGCCAGGATCACGCCGTCGCAGACCGCCGCGGCCTCCGGGAAGCTCAGACCGGCCGGGATGGGCGCCAGCGGGGCGCTTTCGCGCATGCAGAGGAACTGCGCGTGCGCGCCGAACTTCCACGCGTTTATGCCGAAGACCTGATCACCGACCTTGAACTCGGTAACGGCGGAGCCAACGGCGTCGACCACGCCGGCCAGCTCGGAGCCGAGGATCTTGTGCCTCGGCCGGGTCAGGCCGGTGAACAGGCGGGCGTAGGGCGGCGCGCCCTGGCGGTATCCGCAGTCTGACCGGTTGACCGTCGTGGCGTGGACCTCGATGCGGACCTCGTCCGGTTGGGGTACGGGACGCGGGATGTCTCGGAGCCAGAGGACATCCGGCGGCCCGTACCTGTCGCAGACAACGGCCTTCATCTGGCTGGGCGGGTCTCCTCGCGCATCCAGGCCAGATACGCGGTCGACCCGGCCACGATGGGCAAGGCGATGATCTCGGGTTCGTCGTAGCTGTGCCGTTCGGTGAGAAAGGCGGCGAGTTCGTCGTAGCGATCGACCGGGAGCTTGAGGAGCACGAGCCACTCCTCGGCTTGCTCCAGGCCTCCGTCCCACCAGTACACGGACGCCACCGGGCCGGCCACCTGCGCGCAGGCGGCCAGTCTCGCCTCCACCGCGGCCCGGGAGAGCTCCATCGCCTCCGCGCGCGAATCGGTTGTCGTCTGCACCTGGAGGTACTGCACCTCAAGGTCCGCCATGGCACCTGATCGTACGCGCACCGGCTTTAGTACGCTGTCCCGCACATCACCGGGCGCGCACGGCGGCTTCCGGACTGAGACGGGAAGGAGGGCGCGTGGAGCTGGTGTATTCCGGCAAGGTCCGCGACCTTTACGCGGACGGCGACGACCTCATCATCGTCGCCTCGGACCGGGTCAGCGTCTACGACGTCGTACTGCCTACGCCGATACCGGACAAGGGCAGGGTGCTGACCCAGCTGTCGCTGTGGTGGTTTGGCCAGCTCGCGGGCGTCATCGCCAACCACGTGATCTCCGGCACCGATGTTCCCGCGCAGTGGGCGGGCCGGGCGATCAGGTGCCGGCGGCTGCGGATGCTGCCGGTGGAATGTATCGCCCGCGGTTACCTGGCCGGCCTCGGGCTCGCCGCCTATAACGAAACCGGCACGATCTCAGGCGTGCGGCTGCCGCCCGGGCTGGCCGAGGGCTCCCGGCTGCCCGAGCCGGTCTTCACCCCGACGACGAAAGCCGCGACGGGCCACGACGAGCCGATGACCCGGGCCGAGGTGGCGGAGCTGACTGGCGCCGCGGTCGCGGCCGACCTGGAGCGGGTCACGCTGGAGGTGTACCGGCGCGGGGCGGAACGGGCCGCGTCGCGCGGCATCCTCATCGCGGACACGAAGCTGGAGTTCGGGCTGCTCCCCGACGGGACGCTCGTGCTCGCCGACGAGGTGCTGACCCCGGATTCGTCGCGGTTCTGGCTGGCTTCGCAGTGGCGCCCGGGCCGCCCGCAGCGTTCGCTGGACAAGCAGTTCCTCCGTGACTGGTCCTCCGGCCTGGGCTGGGACCGCCGACCGCCCGGTCCCGCGGTCCCGCCCGACATCGTGGCCGCGACGCGAGAACGTTACCTGGAGCTGTACTCGCGGCTAACCGGGGCAGACCTCGATGGGTGAGCCGGCCGCTAACCGCCTGTCTTGACGCAGGTGTAGGCGCCGTACAGGCGGCCGGCGAAGTCCGCGGTCACGATCTCGAAGCCGGTGGCGGCCAGCATCGGCTCGAGCAGCCAGCGGTACGTGCTGAACTCGGTGCGGATGTGCACGGCGTAGTCCTGGCCCGTGTACCCGCGGGCGGGATCGGCCGAGGCGTGGTCCAGCCAGCTCTGGAACACCGTGGCGGCTTCGGCGGGAGCGAAGTCGTAGATCAGGTCGCGGAGCCGGAGCACCCCCCCGGGGCGCAACATCCGCGCGATGCGCTCCAGGGCCACTGCCTTCCAGAAATCGGGCAGCTGATGCAGGGCGTGGCGGGTGTACACCCCGTCCGCGGGCGGGCCTGAATGCTCGTAGCTGAGGAATCCCGCCCGGACGCAGACCAGGTTCTCCAGCCCCGCCGCGGCCGCGCGCTCGCGGAGTACCTCGACCATCGCGGGCGAGACGTCCGCCGCTGTCACGTGCCCGAAACGGCGCGCGGCGGCGAGCGCGAACTGCCCGGTCCCCGCGCCGATGTCCACGACCGCGGAGGTCCCGTTCAGGCCGTGCGCCTCGAATGCGGCCAGGTCCGCGTCCGGGTCGGGATAACCCTGCTTCTGGTCGTATCCCGCGACGAAGGCAGGGTCGAGGTGCTCGGGTCCCGCGTGCGCCAGTTCGTCGATCATCCAGGGTTCGGCCACGAGCCCATTGTCCCCTGGCGTTGTCCCCTGGCGGGCAGCAACGTGTCCCCGGCGGACAGCAGCTCGCTCTCCCGGACGGGTACGCCAATATCGTATAATCCAGTTTCGTGATATCTGAACACGGACTACCCGATCCGGTACTGGCCCTGCATCGGGCCACGCACCACACCCTGCACGCGCTGAGCAGCGCGCTGGCCGCGGAGAACCTCACCGCCGCCGAGATCAACGCGCTAGCCAACCTCGCCGACCGAGGGGTGCTCAACGTCCGCGAGCTCAGCGAGGAAACCGGGACGCGGGCCACCACCCTGACCGGCGTCCTCGACCGGCTGGAAAACCGCGGCTACCTGACCAGGGAGCTGGACGCCGCCGACCGGCGGTCTTTCCGGCTGCCGCTGACCGAGGCCGGCCGGGCCGTGGCCGGGCGAGTGCGCGCCGCCCTCGCCGACCTGGAAGGCGACGCGCTCGCGCACCTGTCCGCGACCCAGATCGCCGGCTTTCATGCCGTCCTGGCGGCGCTGCAAGAGGCCTGCTCGTGACCTCGCACGAGATACCGGCCGGAGCGCACGGCGGTACGGACCCCGAACTCGCCGACATCCTCCCAGCCATCACCGGGCCGGAAGGGCGGTTCGGCCACCGTCAGCACGTCAACCTGGCGTTCTACGCCGTGAGGCGCTACGGCATGCCCGACGCCGTGGGCAAGATCTGCGGCTGGATCCGCCACCTCGCGGCGTACCAGCGAGCCCCCCAGAAGTACCACCACACCGTCTCGCGGGCCTGGGTGGAACTGGTCGCACACCACGTCGCCGACGCCCCGGACTGCGCCGACTTCGGCGTGTTCGCCGACGCCAATCCCGAACTTCTGGACAAGCGCCTGCTCAGCAGGCACTACCGGTCATCGACCCTGGCCAGGGCGATGTCTCGGCGGTGCTGGGTCGAGCCCGACCTCGTGCCGTTCCCGTGGTCTGCTCAGGGCAGCACAGACGGCTGATCGATCACCCACCGCCAGCGCCTGCGCCGGTGGTGGGCATCTTGCGCCGGACCGAGTCGAGCAGCTTGGAGAGGAAGAGGCCTTGGCTTCGCTCTGGCGTGTCGTTCCCTGAAAATGTCAGCAGGGAGTAGTAAACTCGAATAAAAGATCAAAGGATATCTTCTCCCGAACGGTCCTGGCTGACACGCTCCAGGACACGCTCACCCGGCGCCAGCCCGCCAGCAGTCCCTCGCCCGCGAGCCCAGGAACGGAGGTGACCCCGGTGAGCACTCCCCCGGCCTTCGCCAGCGCCCGCGACGCGCTGGCCATGGTTCGCGCCGGGCTGGGCTACCTGGCCGACGCCGACCCCGCCGAGATGGCCGCCGAAGGGCAGGCCGAATGCCTCCAGGAGCTGGAGCAGGTCGGCTCGGTGGCCACCGCGGCGCGGGCGTGGATCCTGGCCGCGTTCACCACCGGGCGGGGCTATTCCGCCGACGCGGACTACTCGCCGCGGGCGTGGCTGATCCACAAGACCCGGGTGACCAAGGGCGCGGCGGCCGGGTACCTGGGCTGGGCCCGGCGGGTCGCCGCGCACCCGCAAATCGCCGCCGCCCTGGCCGAGGGAACCGTGCTGACCGAGTCGATGGCCCGCACCGTGTGCGGCTGGACGGACCGGCTCTCGCAGGACTGCCAGCAGGCCGCGGACGAGATCTTGGTCGCCGCCGCCCGGGCCGGCGCCGACCAGCGCGCGCTGGCCGAACTGGCCGCGGAGATCTACGCCCGCTCCCTCCCCGACACCCCCGGCGACGGCTCGCAGGACGGGTTCGACGACCGCGCGGTCCGGGTGGAGACCACCTTCGACGGCGCGGGTGTCATCCGGGGCGATCTCACCCCAGAATGCGCCGCCCTGGTAGGCGTGGTGCTGGACGCCCTGTCGGCCCCTCGGGGCGCGGAGGACACCCGGACCCGGGATCAGCGGTATCACGACGCGCTGCACGAGGCGATGGACCGGCTGGTCGCCGCCGGGCTGCTGCCAGAACGCGCCGGCCAGCCGGTCAAAGCCTGGGTGCACGCGTCCCTGGCCGAGCTGCGCGCGATGGACGGCGGATCTGTCTTGCAGGGCGAGTGGATCGCCGCGGTCCGGGTCCGGTGGGCTGCCGCCCGGGGCGCCGCGTCGGTGTCCGGCGGCGACGGAGCGGCCTGGCTGGAAGGGGACGCGGCCCGCGCGGCGACCTGCGATGCCACGGTGATCCCGGTGGTCACTGGCCAAATCGACATCGGTGTCCTCGATGACCTGGTCGAACTCTGCGTTACCTTGGCCGGCCACGGCCCGTCCGGCCAGCCGACCATGCCCGCCCCGCTGACCGCGCAGGCCCGGGAGATGCTCGAGCACGCCATCATCGGCAAGGCCGTCGACTTGGTGTCCGGCCCCGGAGGCCTGGCCAGCTTCCTGCGCACCGGGCAGCTGGGCGCCCGGCTGGCCGGGCCTTCCCTTCCCCTGGACGTCGGGCGCAGCGCCGAGATCCCAGCCGCCATCCGCCGGGCGGTAATCCTGCGCGACCAGCACTGCCAGTGGGCAGGCGGCTGCGACCAGCCCGCGGCCGCCTGCGAAGTGCACCATCTGACCCACCTGGCCGACGGCGGCACCACCAGCGTGCGCAACTGCGGGCTGTACTGCTTCTTCCACCACCACATCGCCATCCACAAATGGGGCTGGACGGTGGCCATGCACCCGGACGGGACCACCACCGCCCGCAGCCCCGACGGCACCAAGACCCTGCGAAGTCACGGCCCTCCGCCCCGCCCCGG
>JASHVM010000209.1:0-6401 GCA_030044595.1 Streptosporangiaceae bacterium | reverse complement strand
CCGGCGCGCCGCCGTCTCCGGGTATTCGCCGTATGCGGCCGCGACCTCGCCCGCGCAGCCACGCAGGCCGTTATGGGTGTCGATCGCCGCCCTGATCGCGGCCGCGACCTCGACCTCGGTGTGCTCACCGTGAGCCGACAGGTCGCTGGCGAACAGCGCCGCAGCCCGCGCCTCGACCAGCTGCCCGGGGCGGGCCGATGGCAGTTCGGCCGGCGTCGCGGCGCGCCCGGACCGGACGGGATAGGGGTTGGCGCGCGACCCCGGCGCGGGTGCTGGTTCTTGGTGGGCCGGTTCGTGGTACAGGACTGGGGTGCTCATCGTGGGTGCCTGTCTTTCTCAACACAGTTGCTCCGCGTGGATAGATCCACTGTCTGCCGGGTTGAGGCCGCAGTCCCTAGAGACACTCCCTAGTTCGCCACCCCAGGAAGCCTCCTAGTAGGGCTGGCCCCGAACCGCAGCCCGGTCAGAGGAAGGTGATGGGTGCCGCTGGCCTCGGCTCAGCGCCTCACAATGGCTCCTCGCGATCGAAGGGCTGCGCCGGGTCCGGTTCTGGGGGCCGGGGACCGGGCACCTCGCGCGCGGCGGCGCGGTGCAGAATCCGCAGGGCGATCGGCGGGTAGATGACCACCGACAGCAGGCCGGCCACCACCAGCGAGACGGCGGTGGACGGCAGCTGGTGACCGGTCTGGACGCCGATGACGGTCGCTACCACGATGAAGGTCAGGGACGTGGCTTGCATGAAACCGGCGGCGCGGGCCCGGGCACGTCCGACCGCCGGCACGTACAGCACGGCCGGCACGCCCCGCACGACCAGCAGCGCCACCAGGAACACCGGCACCAGGACGAGGGCCCGGGTGCTGCTGAACAGGGCGGATATATCGAGGCCGACGCCGGTGCTGACGAAGAACACCGGGATCAGGAACCCGAAGCCGATCGCTTCCAGCTTGGTCTGAAACTGCTGCTGGGAGGCTGGCGACTCGTCGGTCCGGCGTACGATGACCCCGGCCAGGAACGCCCCCAAGATGGTAGCCAGCCCGAAGTGCTCGGCGGCCACCGCGAAGGCCAGCGCGAACGTGATGGCCATCCGGAGGCGCAGCTGGGAACTGGTGCTCTCAAGGCGGTGCACCACGTCACGCAGCGGCCCCCAGCCCCGGACCCGCTGGGTCACCACCACGACCGCCGCGGTGAACCCGATGAACCCCGCGAGGAGCGCCAGCTCCACCGACGGGTTCGCGGACGACGCCGAGAAGAACACCGACAACAGGACCAGCGGGGCCAGTTCGGCCAGCGAACCCGCGGCCATGATCAGCTGGCCGAAGCCGGTCTCGGTCTGGGCCGCGTCCTTGAGAATGGGCACCAGGATCCCGAGCGCGGTCGCCAGCAACGTGATCCCCACCAGCAAGCCGTCCTTGACCTGGCCGCCGAACTGGAGCCCGTAGGCGACCAGCGCAGCCAGCACCGCAGACATAACGAAGGCCCGCCCGGCCAGGGAAAGCACCCGACGGTCGAACCGCCGCATGTCGATCTCGTAGCCGGCCATGAACAACAGGAAACCCAGGCCCAGGTCCGAGGTCACCCGGACAGCAACGTCCAGATGGACCCAGCCGAGCACCGCGGGTCCGACCAGGACCCCGCCCAGGATCTCCAGCACTACCGGCGGCACCTTCACCGCCGGGACCAGCCCCAGGAGCAAAGGCACCGCGACGGCCACCACGCCGACGATCAGCAGGCTGTTGAACGAGATCATGATGGACCGGACAAGCGTCTCCCGCTGAATGGCGGCCGGGGGGGACCCCCGGCCAGTATGTTATGTCCCGGCCGCGGGCCCGGCCAGAGGACGCGGCCAATAACGGGCCCGGCCGCTTTGCCGCTCGCCAATGAATGAGCTGGCCCTTGGTGACTTTTCACGGCGACGGATTTTCCGGCGAGGGAATGACCAGATGCGGGCATCGCGCAATGGAACAATGCCGCAATGGGCGGGCCAGCCCGGGAGGACGAGTGTCTTCCCGGGCTGGCCCGCGGTCAGTCAGCTGGCGAGACGCCAGCCGACGAACGTGGGCGGATACGCCGCCCAGTGGCCGATGTTCTCGTAGACCCGGCTGTCGGTGCCGAGCCCGAAGGTATCCGTGATCGTCGCGCCTGCCGCGGAGGCGGTCAGCCCCGACGAAAGAGCGCCCGCCATCGAATGCCAGCCCGGCGAGGTGGACAGGAACTGGTGGTAGTAGCCGGCGTTACCGGGGCCTCGGGCGAACCCGACAAGCGCGGTCGAGATCGCGGTCAGCGCCGGGGTCGCGGTGGTGACGCCGCCGACCGAGGTGAAGCCGGTCACCCGCAGATGCTGTATGTACAGCGCGTCGTTGGTCCCCACGACCAGTATGTACACTCCGCCCAGGTAGGCAGCTGACGGGCCGGTGCCGGGCAGCAGCTTACCGCCGGCGGTGTACCAGGCACCCCAGCCGGCGGACGTGTGGTCACGGCCCCACACGGCACCGTTGGTGCCGCGGGCGTACACGGAATAGTTCCCGACTCCCGGGCCGCGGAAAACAGCGCCAGGCTGGCTGGTGATGATGCCGCCGAGCGACACCCAGGGTCCGCAGCTGCCGCCCGGGGCGCAGATGTCCTGCCACAGCGCGCCGTTGGTGCCCTCGCCGAAGACAACCACGGCGGGCCCGGACGCCACGAGCGCCGGGCCGGTGACGAGGTGCCCGCCGGCCGCGGTGTACGCACCGGTGGCGAGGTCCCTCACCCAGACCGAGCCGTTGGTGGCCGTGTAGGCCATGACTGCGGTACCGCCCACGACGGCGCTGCCAGGCGTGAGGCCGGGCCCTGGAGGCACCAGAACCGGGGCGGCCGAAGCCGGCCCGGCGGTCATCGCGGCGGCCAGGCCTGCTGCGGCCAGCGCGACCAGGAAGGCGCGCAAATGATGGCGCCGCCCTCGGAACCAGAGTGTCTTGAGATGCGGAAATTCCATTTGTTTCCCCCTTGCCGCTAGGTGGGCCAATGTGTCACAAGTTTCAACAATGCGCCTGAACATTCTGTTTGACAAGGTTCAGACGTGCCGCAAACGTTTGCGTGTCGAAAGTTCACGTAAGAAGTTGTGTGCTTTGGTCCGATCCAGCGGCCCGCGCCGTGCGGGGCGAACCAGCTCTGCGGGTCGCTGGCGGTGATCCGTTATTAGCATGGCCCGGCGCGGCAAGCACCGATGGCCGTTCGGAAAATAAAAAGAGAACTGGCCGAGACGGCCAGGAGTGCCGGGCCGGCTCGTCAGCGGGTTACGGGGTGCGGAAACGGAGGCCCTCGTAGCCGCCTCGTCCGGTGGCGTCGCGTCGATGGCGAGGGCTAGGACTTTGGGTCGGCCGGGATCCGGCTGAGGGCCATCTCCTCGCCGTCCGCGCCGGCGCGGGCGCGGCCCGGAAGCCGGGCGAGCTCGTCGGCGGTCATCACCGGCGGGGCCCACACCGACAGCATGACCACACCCGCGCCGAGCACGGCGAGCGCCGCGACGGCGCCGAACACGTACACCGGGCCGGTGCGCAGCTGCTCGTGGAAGAGCTCGATTCCCAGCGCGATGCTCACCAGAGGGTCGACGATGAGCAAGGTCGCCTGGGAAGCGGCCAGTGGCCCGACCGCGTACGCGCCCTGCAGCAGGATCGTGCCCAGCACCCCCGTCGCGATCATGGCGTAGAGGGGCCAGTGCACGAGCAGCCCCAGCAGGCCGCTGCGCGCCAGCACGTCCACCGCCTGCTTCACGAACGCCGCGTCCACGGACCACACCACGGCCGTGGCGGCCCCGAACAGGGCGGCGCGACGGGCAGGCGAACCGTAACGGCTGAGCAGGAGCAGGGCCAGCACGATCACGCCTCGGGTGCTGATCGCCACTATCCACTGTCCGGCGCTCGGCACGTGAGTGCCCTCGGTGGGCGACGCCACGACGAGGAAGGTGGCGAGCCCCACGCAGATCATCAGGGCGGCGGACCAGGTCCGCGAGGCGATGCCGTCGTGGAGGACAAAGACGCGCAAGCCCAGCGTGAAGATCAGCTCGAGCACGAGGACCGGCTGCACCACCGACAGCGGGCCGAAGTACAGCGCCAGCGCCTGGAACCCGAACGTACCCACCAGGAACAAGACCCCGAGGAGCCAGATCGGCTGACGCACCAGGTCGGTCGCGGTGCGCCAGATCGACCGCGCCTGGGACGTTCGGTCCACGACGGCGAGCCGCTGCAGCACGGCGCTGCACGCGTTCGACAGTGCGGACAAGATGGCGAAGACAATTGCGGCGGCCATGGTGCCGTTAACCCTTTCCGGCCACGCACTGGGCCGGGACGGACTTCGGTTCCGGCGTGAGATTCAGCTTCCAGGACAGCCACGGCAGTGAGTCGATGAAGGCCTGCGCCCAGAGACGGAAATCGTGACCGCCGGGCGGCATCGCGAAGCAGGTGTCGATTCCGGCGTTCGAGGCCAGTTGCTGCAGCGCGCGGACGGTGGCCGGCGGGGTGTCGGTGTCCTGGGCTCCGACCTCGAACCAGCCCGCCATGCCCTTGAAGCGCTGATGGGTCAGGATGTACGGCGGATTGTGGGCGTTGTAGTTGGCCAGTGAGCCGCCGAACAAGGCCTGGATGGTCTGCTGCTGGTCGTCGGAGTAGTAAGAGGGCGACTCGTTACCGGAGTAGTCGGCGAAGACCGGGATGTCCTTGGAGTTGTTGAGGGCGAGAGTCACGGAGCAAAGACCGCCCTCTGAGAGCCCGGCTATGGCGATTGATCCCGGAGCCGCGCTGGCGTTGAAGTTCTTCCGCATGTACTGCGGCACGGTCTGCGTCAGGTACGTCTCGACGGCCCCGTACATCGTGCTGTTGACGCATTCAGAGTCTCCGCCCCACGATCCGTTGACGTCCGGCATGACGAGGATCGGCGCCGTCCCGTGGTGCTGTTCGGCGAAAGCCAGCGCCGTCGCGTCGGCGAAGCTCGACGTCGTCCAGTTGGAGGGATCGCCGGGGGTGCCGTGCAGCAGCTCGATGACCGGCAGCTGCGGATGATTGCGCGCGAACCACGCCGGGGGCACCCACACGTACGCCGACCGGGGCGTGTACTTCAGGTTCTTGCCGGGGATGGCAACGCTCAGGGTCGCGCCGTGGTCGGGGAGCTGGCCGGTCTTGTCCACCTGGGTGCGCATGGCGGCAAGCTGCTGGTTGTCGAGGAAGTGGTCGGCGCTCTGGCCGAATAGGCGATCGAAGGTCGGGTAGTACGCGAACGCCTGGTTCACTGCGCTGCCCGCCGACACCACGGCCAGCAGGATCGCAACGACGCCGGCGATGCGGCGGGGCCAGTGGGCGCGCCGCCATCCGGCGACCACCAGGCCGGCGATGAGGCACGCCACGCACAGCCACACGTACAGGGACTGCGGTGCCCCCGCCGGGATCGCCTGCATCAGGTGGAGCCCCACGAACAGCAAGACGGCGAAGACAACGCCGATCGGAACGCCGATCGCGAATTCCCTCAGCACGTCCCTGCGCAGGACCACCGCCACCAGGCAGACCGCGACCGTAACCCAGAAAAAGAAGACCGGGAACCAACCATCGACGATCGAGATGTTGCCTATATCCACCGTGGTGACCACGGTCAAGACGACCGCGGCCGCGGCCAGCACCGCGACGACGGCCGCGATCCAGCGTCCGGGCCGAGACGGGCTTGTGACCTGCTGGTCGGTGGTCTGCCCGGTGGCGACATCGGTATGGGTGCTCATGGGGATGCTTTCTCTCTCATCCGTGGCTCGGCTGCTTAGGTGCGGATGGATCCACTGTCGGCTGGATCGCGGGCGCAGTCCCTAGAGAAACTCCCTAGTTCGTCTCCCCAGGAAGGCTCCCCGGCTCGCCGAATGGGCCTGGGCTGGGGTCTGGGGCGCCCAGAGCCTGGGATGAGCCGCTGGTAGGCCGACGGTTACGCAGGCCACTGACCAGCCGGGAAACCGAGGTGGCCGACCTGGTGGGGAAGGGGCTGTCCAATCGCGAGATCGCGGCCGAGCTGTTCATCAGCCGCAAGGCGGTGGAGTACCACCTGGGCAACATCTACGCCAAGTGCGGCCTGCACGGGCGCCAGCAGCTGCGCCGCTACGTCGAGCAATGGCGGCAGCCGGCCGCGGTCTGATCGGCATCGCGATAGGCGCTGGGACCCCCGGCAGGGGGTTTGGCTACGGCCTTCGCTAGGGGCTTCGCTAGGGGGCTTCGCTCGGGGCTTCCTGGGGAGGCGAACTAGGGAGTTTGCCTAGGGACGGCGGCTTCTGCCCGGCCCATAGTGGATACATACACAAGAACAACCGAGAACAGAAAGGAAACCGGGCGCGCGCCCCTAGCTCAACGGCAGAGCAACGGACTCTTAATCCGGAGGTTGGGCGGTTCGACTCCCCC
>JASHVM010000208.1:0-8475 GCA_030044595.1 Streptosporangiaceae bacterium | reverse complement strand
TCGGATAGGAGCACGCTGGCAACCTACCGGGTCCGGTACGATGTCTGGGCGAACACGGCACAGACTCGTTCTTCAGCGGCGGGGCGAAGCGGTGCCCGTGGGCGTGCGCAGTTCGCGGGTGTAGTTCAATGGCAGAACATCAGCTTCCCAAGCTGATAGTGCGGGTTCGATTCCCGTCACCCGCTCCAGAGCAAAAGCCCAGCTCAAAGCCTGCGGCCCCCGTGGCGCCGGTCGAGAACAGAAGCGGTCGGCGAGCTGGACTGTTCACCCTTCCAGCCGCCGCGCGGCCCGCCTCGCGCACAATCCGTGACAGGCTCACGTGCGAGAACAACGTTGTCGCCCCGTCACCGCCGGGCCTTTGCTGAGTTGCCGCGCCGGCGGGTGGGCGCCAGCCGCCGCGAGTGGGCCTGTCGGACGGGCGCTGCCATCGCGGGCGGTTCGTGCCGCGCTTGACCTGAATCAAGGCACGGTATCAGCATGTGACAGTAGACTTTACGGGAGAGGACAGAGGCTGACGGGGCCGTGGTGGACGTTGACGTAGGCCAGCGGGCGGGGCAGGTATACCGTGGCAGCGGTCTGGCGCCCGACCTTGTCCAGTCGAAGCTGCGCCGTCCCGTGATACGGCCCGGGACCCTGCGCAGGTCGCCGCTGATCGAAAGGCTGGCCCGGGACAGCTCCCGTCCGATCGTTTCGGTGGCCGCGCCGGCTGGTTACGGGAAGACGACCCTGCTGTCGCAGTGGGCCGAGCGCAACGGCAAGGCCTTCGCCTGGGTGTCGGTCGACGACAAGGACAACGACCCGAAGGTCCTGCTCACCTACATCACCGCGGCGCTCGATGCCGTCGAGCCGGTGGGCGGGCGGGTCTTCGACGCGCTGGCCTCCCCGGTCAGCTCGGTACCTGGCTCGGTCGTGCCGCGGCTGGGCGCCGCCTTCTCCTCGATGACCGCGCCGGTTGCCCTGATCCTGGATGACGTGCACGTCCTGCGCAATTCCGAGTGCCGGGCCGCGCTGTCGGTGCTGGCCGAGCACGTGCCGGACCGTTCCCGGCTGGTGCTGGCCGGGCGGGATCAGCCGCCTGTGCGGGTCGCGCGGCTGCGCGCCGAGGGCAAGATCTTGGAGATCGGACCGGCTGACCTGTCGTTTACGCGGGGGGAAGCGGCCTGGCTGCTGCGCGCGGCTGAGGTGACGCTGGGCGAGGAGGACCTGGCCGAGCTGCACAGCCGGACCGAGGGGTGGCCGGCCGGGCTGTACCTGGCGGCGCTGGCCATCAGGGCAGGCGGCTCGTTCGGCAGCACGGCGTCCTTCGAAGGCGGCGACGTGTTCGTGAGCGAGTACGTCGAGTCGGAGTTCCTGGCCCGGATCTCGCGGGCGCAGCGCAGGTTCCTGACCCGGACCGCGGTGCTGGAGCGGATGTCCGGGCCGCTGTGCGAGGCAGTGCTGGAGCGACCCGGCTCCGGCGCGGTCCTGGCCGGGCTGGCCCGGTCGAACCTGCTGCTGGTGCCGCTGGACCGCCGGGGGCAGTGGTACCGCTACCACCACCTGTTCCGGGACATGCTGCTGGCCGAGCTGGAGCGCCGGGAGCCCGATCTGATCCCGGTGCTGCGGCGCCGCGCGGCCGGCTGGTACCTGCGGAACGGCGTGCCGCAGGAGGCGCTGGAGTACTCCATCGCGGCCGGGGACGTGGAGATGGCCGCCCGCCTGGTGGAAGAGCTCATGGTGCCCGCCTACCGTCAGGGCCGGGTGAGCACGCTTCAGCGGTGGTTCGGCTGGCTCGAGGAACGGGGCGGGATCGCGGGACGCCCGATGGCCGCGGCGTGGGCCTCCGTCCTCGCCGCGCGGACGGGACGGCCGGCCGAGGCCGAGCGGTGGGCCGATGCGGTCGATCGCTGGCAGTACGAGAACGCGGCCCGGCCCGGTGACCCGGCCGCCGCGGCGTGGGCCGCCGTGCTTCGTGCCCTGCTGTGCCGCCAGGGGGTCCAGCAGATGCGCGCCGACGCCGACGAGGCAGCGCGCCTGTTCGCCATCGCGGGCACCGTGGCACCGGCGGTCCCGCTCTTTCAGGGGATCGCGCAGGTCCTTTCCGGTGACCGTGACGGCGGCGACGCCTGCTTCTGCGAAGCCATCGGCACCGGGGACCGCGGCGCACCCGACGTCCTCGCGGCGGCGCTGTGCGAACGGTCGCTGCTGGCGATGGCCCGCGACGACTGGGGCCGGGCCGAGGACCTGGCCGGGCAGGCACGCGCCGTGCTGCGCGAGGCCCGGATCGAGGACAGCTACATCACGCCGCTGGTCTGCGCCGCGCAAGCCCGCGTGGCCTGGCACCGTGGAGACAGCGCGGCGGCCCGGCAGCAGCTAGCCGGCGCGCAGCGGCTGCGGCCCGTGCTGACCTACGCGATCCCGCACCTGGCCGTCCAGGCCCGGATCGAGCTCGCCCGCGTCCACCTCGCGCTGGCCGACATGGCGGGGGCCAGGACGCTGATACGGGAGGTCGATGAGATGCTCGACCGCCGGCCCGACCTGGGCACCTTGACCGGCGAGGCGCAGGCGCTTCGAGCCCAGCTGTCCGCCATCCGCGGCCCGGGCGCTCCCGGAGCCTCATCACTGACCGCCGCCGAGCTGCGCATGCTGCCTCTGCTCGCCACCCACCTGACGTTCCACGAGATCGCCGCCGGGTTGTTCTTGTCGACGCACACGGTCAAGTCGCAGGCCAAGTCGCTGTACCGGAAGCTGGGGGCCAACTCGCGCAGCCAGGCGGTCGCCCGGTCCCGGGAGCTGGCACTCCTGGACGGGTAAATCGCCAGCCGGATCTCCGTGAGCTGCGACAGCGGCCGACCGCCCTGCGCCGCCGATCTCCGACCGGCCGCCGTCGGGCCCGTCCACTGTCAGCACCACAGCGGTGATTCTTCACGGAGAAGTCAAGGATGGCCGGGGCGATGCCCTCCGCTTCAGTAGCTGCACCGTGCGGTACTCGATCGGCCCGGCTTTCGGGCTCTGGCACAGGTCAGTCAGCGGCTTCCGCTCGAACACCGACGCTGCGGGACATGCCGAGACGGGGGAGACGTACGTCGTGGCGCTCATAATCCAGCGACGGCAGGTCACGACCCGGACCGACGATTAGTCGGTGCCGGTACAGGACCGTCAAAATTGAGCCGCCGCAAGTGCCTCGCTGCGGTCGAGGTAGGCCTTCCAGTGGATGACGGTACCGTCTCGCAGGGTGAAGACATGGAATACCTGGCCGACAGTCTCGAAGTCTCCCGGCGTCCCGTTGAGCCCAGGCCCGTGCATCCCGACGACAACAGCATCACCGCGCGCTTGCAGTTCCACGGCGTCGAACGCCAGGCGGCGATGGGTGAAGAAGCCGCCGATCACACCCATCGCCTCGTCACGCCCATCGCAGCGCTGGTCCGGGCGGACGCCTTCCCACACAACGTTCTGATCGAGCAACCTCGCCAAGGGCTCGCTATCTTGGTTGCGCACGACGTCAGCCAGCGCGCCGAGCATGATCGCCATGTTGCTCGTGGTCACGGCAGCCTCCTGTTGAGGTAGAAATCCAGTCTTCAGCCATAGCGCTGACGCAGCTGAGAAAGGACGCCGACCATTGGGGATCATACCGCCAGCGGCCTCAGCGGTGCGGCACGCCGACCCGCTTGGTCAGGCCCGCCTGCAAAGCCTGATATCCTTTGTGCTACGCGATGAGGCTCGCGTTATTCCAGTCCGACACGGTGGGCGCGGATGATGGCCTCTGTCTCAGATGTCGAGATGAGAGGTCCGTGTGTAGGTGTTGCCTGCCGGTTCAGGTGTCTGGCGTGCTGATTATTCACGCCGCCGGTCATTCCCGCGCGCATCGCGAATTAGGCGGAGCCTATGCTGCCGCCGAAATCGGCCGTCGCGGTCCCTGCCTGGCGGCACAGCATGTGACGAACCGCGGTTTCTTCGTGCAGTCCGCGGGGTCTCGGCATTTGGGGTTTTCCGGTGGTTGCCGGCTTTTCCGGTCAGCAACCAGTTGATCGATCCCAAAGGAGACATGCAGATGGATCGCTATGTTGGAGGATGCCTCGGTTGGATCGCGCCTCGCGATCCTGGCAGCCGGTTCGTCGGCGGCCAGGTCGGCTGGGCCGCTCCGGTGCATTCCCGTTTCGTCGGGGGACTGGTCGGCTTTATCTCGGCCACCGTCACGCCGACGAGCAGGTACGTCGGCGGGATGGCCGGTTACGTAAGCTGAGTCGGCCGCGCCGACCACGCGAGAGTGTTGAGGGCTGGGTCATCCCCGTTCCTCGAACTCACCGAGGCGCGACATCCTGCGACTGCGATGCAGCCGCAGGATGTCGCGCCCCCTTTATCTTTCCCGCAGGCGATGTGGGCCGGGACTCTGACTGCCGGGAGCCGTAGTCGGTCTTTCGTGCCATTAGCGGGCCTGTGACCGGCGGGTTGCAGCGCCCGGGCGCGGCGCTGTCATCGTCGCCCTGGCTTCCCTCGGATCAAGACGGTCCCGCGACGCGGCGCCGCTGGCCGGCGTCAGCGCGCGGGCTAGGGCCTTGGGCCCGCGCTGCGCACGCCGGGCCGCAGCCGCGAGACGCGCCAGATCAGCACAGCTCATTCGTCACACAGACTGGGTAGCGCTCGGGTGCCTTCCTACGCTCGTCGCGGTCACCCGCCGTGTCGGTGTCATGCCTGGGCACGTCGCTATGGTCACGCTCCAGGGTGCCGTCAGGACGAGAGTCCTTCCTGCATCTCCGGCCCGCCGCACGGGCCACAGCCATCGACCAGGCAGCCTCTTGCGGTGGTCGGCGCCAGCCCGGTAACTTCCTGGTCAAGTCGTCGCACCCGCAGTTAGGCGCGACCAGACGAATGGGGAGGGATAGTGGCAACGCTTTTTGTCTTCCACGAGGTCGATGACGTGGAGCACTGGCTTCGCTCACCAAAGCGGGAAGAGATCTTTGGCCCTATGGGCATCACGGGCCGGCTTTTCACCGACCCTGAAAAGACCAACCGGGTGGGCCTGGTCGTGGAAGTCCCGGACATGAAGGCCTTCCAGCAGGTCATGCAGTCTGACGAGGCGGCCGAGGCCATGCGATTCGATGGGGTCCGGCCCGACACGATGGTGTTCCTTGAGGAGGCATCAGGGCACCTGTAGTTCACGCTCCAGAGGACGACGCGGCTGGCCTGAGACACTTGTGCTCTTGTCGCAGATCAATGACAGGGCGCAAAGTCTTGGCTGGTCGCAGGTCCGGGGATGGCCCGCTGAGCATACGTGTCCGCCCCTCCAGCATCAAGCGCGACTGTGACCACAGGGCAACCAGCACAGACGAAAAAGTGCCGGTCAACCTACATCCGCGAAGTCGCGCTTGACGCTGGAAAACTCCACGGACAGCGGTCAGAAACCAGGGGCCAGGTGGGAGCCTGCCCGGACGCGACTCGGGCCATCCCCTGCATGGTGCGGGCGGGCACGAGTAAGGACCCGCGGTGCGATTAAGCAGCTCACGGCCGCAGTGTCCGCGTCGTCTAAGCAAAAGGGTCGCGGGCCACTTCATGACGGCTAGTGCGGGCGGACGGCACCGCCAGGGCCAGGCGCGACACCAGGATCGCTGGGCGGGGCGTTCCGCGGTGTCCTACGGGTATAAGACCAGGGTCTTCACTGGCGCGATCTGCCCGCTGCCACACGAGACTGGAACCGTCGTCTAGAAGGGAGCGCGGCCATGGCAGGAACCACAGCCGACCTCATCCCCATCATCATCGTCCCGGTCCTCGCGCTCGCCTTCATGCTGGTCATGGTGAATTACGCCAACAGCCACCCGCAGTGGGGCAGCCAGGCTCCGGCGGATACCGCCGCCACGCACCCGCTGGACAGTAGCATCCCGGCTCAGCGCTTGAGCAGCCCTGGGCCGGTGGTTCCTGGCCAGCGTCTAGGCACCGCTGCGGACGAAGTCGCCCCCGAGCAGGCCCGGGCCGCCGAAACCCGACGGGACTAGCGTCAGGGCCAATGGCCGCGGTCTTCCCGGCTGCGGCTTAGCGACGCCCCATCACCTCCTGCAGCTGCGCCGTGTCGACGAACTGCTGGAAGCTAGTGAGCTTGCCGTCCCGGAACTTCAAGATGTGGCAGACCTGGGCGTCCAGGCTCTTACCCGTTGCCGTGCCCGTGCCGCTGTAACGCAATTCGACGACCACCGCGTCGCCCGCGTCATGGAATACCCCGGGGTGCACGGTAAAACCGTCAAGGTCCTCCGGGATCTTAATGAACAGGTTCTGCGTGATGGCCTCACCGCCTATCCATGGGCTGCCGCTGGGCTGGTAAGGATTCCCTTCGGCTTCGCGCCACTCGATGTCTGGATCGAACATGCCAAGCACTGTGGCGATGTCGCCGCGATTGAATGCGTCATAGAGGTCCCGGGCTAGCTGAACATTACTCATCGCTCGCCGCCTTTCCCGTTTGGGTCGAGCGTACGGCAGCGCTCTCGGCCACAACAAGCGTTGCGCTGAACCGTCAACACCGGCGCGAGCCTGCGTTGCCTGAGCGGAATCCCAAGCTCGCTGATTCTTACAGCGCGAAAGTACAGCGACGCCCCCTGACACCCGCCAGCAAGCACGACCGGCACCACGCCGAGCTGAATCGAAAATCGGTCGGTCAGCGGGCAGGCGGCAGCGCCCCGGCGGATCGTCATCGGAAGTTCGGGACGAAAAGGCCGTCTGCTAAAGCGTTGGTAACGACGGCTGTGGATACGTGCGGACGACCGTGGACGCCAAGGTTCCCTGACAAGCCGCCTGGCCTGCTCAGGCGGACTGTTATGGACTCGTCGTGGACCAGGAAATCCTTCTGAAAGCGGCCGGTCGCCTGCCGATGACCTAGCCGACGTAATGGCTGGTTGCGCTGGCCGCATTTTGGCAGCACAAGAACGCTCAACACTTCCGCCTACTGCCCACCAGTGAGTAGCATCTCGGCTGCTCAGCAGTGGAGCGAGCAGGTAGCGGGCGCGCGTGACACAGTCTGCTGATCAGAAGGCTGGGTTCGAGTCCCTGCGAGCGCGCCCAGCTCAACGGCGCTTCCGATCTCGCCGTAGTTGTCACTGCTGCCAGGGGCCAGCATCATGTCCCGAACAGCTCATCTGGGTTGGCGTGAGCGGTGCCGTTCCTAGCCGGCTTGAGCCGCTCCTGGTCCAGGTCGGCCACGAAGACGCGCTGCAGCATGTGCCAGTCTTCAGGATGCTCTTTGATCGCCTGCTCGAAGACAGCCGCAAGCTGCTGCGTCATCACGGCGACCTTCTCCTTGGGGTTGCCTTGTCCCGGCACGGGTATCTCGTCGTGCACGTGGACACCCCACCCGGTGTCGCCGACGAACCAGCACGAAGCGGGCATCAGCGCCGCCCCTGTCCGCACCGCAAGCACCGCCGAGCCGGCCGCCATCAGCGCCTTCTCGCCAAAGAAGTCGACCGCGACGCCGGTGTCGCTCAAATCACGGTCCGCGAGCATGCACACCAGGTGCCCGGCCCGCAGCCGCTGCGCCAGCACGCCAAACGGGCGCGGTCCCCCCGTGGTCGGCACCACCTCGAAGCCAAGGCCCTGCCGGAACTTCAACCACCGTTCGTAGACCGGCTCAAGCGCAAGGCGTTCGGCCACCGTGGTGAATGACCCGGCCCCGTTGGCGATCACCCAGGCGCCTGCCTGCTCGACGTTGCCCATGTGTGGCAGCGCGAAGATCACTCCCCGACCGTTCTTGAGGCATTCAAGGCTGCGCTCGAAATTCTCTGCACCCTCCAGGTGCAGGCCGCTCCCCAGCAACCGCTCCCGCGGGATCACCTGGAGCCGAAAAACCTCAAGGTAGTACCTCGCGTAAGACCGCATAACCTTCCGGGACACCATGCGTAGTTCCTCGTTGCCCGCGCCCGTGCCGATGACCCGCCGCAGGTTCCCCTCGAGAACCTGTACCCCGTGGCCTTGCCGCCGCCAGCCGATGTCCGCGGCGAGCATGAACGCTGCGCGCGCCCAGGCCTCCGGCACCCGGCATACCAGTACCCAGCCGGCCCCGAACGCCGCGCTGGTCAGCCGCTCCCGCCACCGCGTGCCGGTCCTCCTCACGCCTTCCTTTCCCCGAGGGGTCCGTCCCCTGCCCAGTCCCGAGAAACCCTGCCCCCTGTACTATTCTCCCCCGCGCAGTGAGCGCAGCCGCCCCTGCCAGACCCGCGCGGGGGACCCGACCCGGGACGTGTCACGCCTAAAAATCGGACGGTCAGCTCGGCATCAAGGCGGCCCGCCTGCGGCGCGCCGCTGACCGACGTCAGGGGCGGGCTCTGCGTTGGGGACGCGCCGCCCGCCGCACGGCCCGCTCACTGTCGTCCCCTATCCCGGGCCAAAAACGAGTAGATCAAGGCGGGTGGGACAGTCATAGTGACGGTATGCGCATCACGTTCCGGCGGTTCCCTAGCGGGGTGGACTCGTACTCGGAGATCGAGCGGGACGACGGGGCGGTCTTCCGGATGGCGG